>JBBASN010000007.1:0-19751 GCA_040399225.1 Prochlorococcaceae cyanobacterium
CGGGGCTGGAGAACGCCGAGTTCGTGCGCTTCGGGGTGATGCACCGCAACACCTTTCTGGAATCGCCCCAGCTGCTCGATCCCACCCTGCAGTTCCGCCAGCGCCCCACCCTGCTGGCGGCGGGCCAGATCACCGGCACCGAGGGCTATGCGGCAGCGGTGGCCGGCGGCTGGCTGGCCGGCACCAACGCCGCGCTGCTGGCGCGGGGGCTGGAGCCGCTGCAGCTGCCGCCCACCACGATGATCGGCGCCCTCACCCACTTCATCGCCGAGGCGCCCAGCGCAAAGTTCCAGCCGATGCCCCCCAACTTCGGCCTGCTGCCGGAGCTGCCCGTGCGGATCAAGGGCAAGCGGGAGCGCTACGGCGCCTACCGCGACCGGGCCCTGGCCGACCTGGGGGAGCTGCTGCTCACCCGCCAGGCACTGTTCGCCACCGGGGAGCACGGCAGCCCCTCCCAGCCCGACGCCAACTCCTAGGGTCGCCCCCAGCCGCACCGCCCCTCCGGTGACCACCAGCTCCCCCACCACCTGGGACGTGATCGTGATCGGCAGCGGCATCGGCGGGCTTGTCACCGCCAGCCAGCTGGCCGCCAAGGGGGCCAAGGTGCTGGTGCTGGAGCGCTACCTGATCCCGGGGGGCTCCGGCGGCAGCTTCCGGCGCGAGGGCTACACGTTCGATGTAGGTGCCTCGATGATCTTCGGCTTCGGCGAGAAGGGCCACACCAACCTGCTCACCCGCGCCCTGGCCGACGTGGGCCAGCACTGCGACACGGTGCCCGACCCGGCCCAGCTCGAATACCACCTGCCCGGCGGCCTCAATGTGGCCGTGGCCCGCGATTACGAGCAGTTCCTGGCCGACCTCACCGCCCGCTTCCCCCACGAGGCCAAGGGCATCCGCGCCTTCTACGACACCTGCTGGCAGGTGTTCAACTGCCTCGATGCGATGCCGCTGCTGTCGCTGGAGGACCCGGCCTACCTGGCCAAAGTGTTTTTCAAGGCGCCGCTGGCCTGCCTGGGCCTGGCCCGCTGGCTGCCCTTCAACGTGGGCGATGTGGCCCGCCAGCACATCAAGGATGAGCAGCTGCTGCGCTTCATCGACATGGAGTGCTTCTGCTGGAGCGTGATGCCGGCCGACCTCACGCCGATGATCAACGCCGGCATGGTGTTCTCCGACCGCCACGCCGGCGGCATCAACTACCCCAGGGGTGGCGTGGGCGTGATCGCCGAGAAGCTGGTGGCCGGCCTGGAGAGCCGTGGCGGCGCGATCCGCTACGGCGCCCGCGTGACCCAGGTGCTGATCGAGGGCGAGGGCGCCTCAGGCCAGGCCGTTGGCGTGAAGCTCGCCAATGGGGAGGAGCTGCACGCCCGCCGGGTGGTGAGCAACGCCACCCGCTGGGACACCTTCGCGGGTGAGGGCTCACAGAGCCAGCCGCTGGTGGATGCCGAGCACACCCCCAGGGCTGAAACCACCTGGCGCCGCCGCTACAAGCCCTCGCCATCGTTTTTGTCGCTGCACCTGGGCATCGATGCAACCGTGGTGCCCGACGGCTTCCACTGCCACCACCTGCTGCTGGAGCGCTGGGAGGAGATGGAGGCCGAGCAGGGGGTGGTGTTCGTGTCGATGCCGACGCTGCTCGATCCCTCCCTGGCCCCGGCCGGGCGCCACATCCTGCACACTTTCGCCCCCAGCTCGATGGAGCACTGGCAGGGGCTCTCGCCGTCGGCCTACCGCGCCAAGAAGGAGGCCGACGCCGCCCGGCTGATCGCGCGGCTGGAGGCGATCCTGCCGGGGCTGAAAGACGCCATCCGCCACCAGGAAATCGGTACCCCCCGCAGCCACCGGCGCTTCCTGGGCCGTATGGGCGGCAGCTACGGTCCGATCCCGGCCCTGCGCCTGCCCGGTCTGCTGCCGATGCCCTTCAACCGCACCGGCCTGCGGGGCCTCTACTGCGTGGGCGATTCCTGCTTCCCGGGCCAGGGGCTCAACGCGGTGGCCTTCAGCGGCTTCGCCTGCGCCCACCGCATCGGCGCCGACCTGGGGCTCAACCCGTGGGCGCTGCCGGCATGAACCTAAAGTGATTTCTGAACGGTGATGCTGTGCGGCTGCTGCGCTCCTGGCTGAAGCAGGAACAGCAGGCGGCTCAGAAGAGCCGCTTGATCCTGAACCTGCGTGCCGCCGTCCTGCTGCTGGCGCTGCTGGTGGGCCTTGAGGCATTGCGCCGCTACCAATCCACCCGACAACAGCTAACGCGCCAACAGGACGAACAGCTGCAGACCCTGCAGGCACTGGTGCGTGACAGCAAGCGTCCCCTCACCGACTGGGCAGCGTGGGACGAGGTTCTGGCGTTCAGCGAGGGGCGCCAGCCCGACTTTGTGGAGCGGCTGATGCGCACCACCGCACTGCTGGATGGGGGTGCCGTGATGGCGATCCACGACGGAGTCGGCAGGCAGCTGGCGCTGGAGGGGGTGGATCGGCGGGAGCGGAGCGGCGCCAGCCTGCTGGTCCGCTGCCTCGATCAGGTGAGTCAGGAGCGGTTGCGCCAGGCTGTCGACCAACTTCCGGTGGTCTGTCCCAGCGTGTCGGGGCCGCTGGTGGGAGGCAGCGCGGTGATCACGGACACGAGCGGTGAACGCCGCAGCACCGCCAGCCTCACCTATCTGGTTCCCCTGCTGTCCCCCACGGATGGATCGCCCCAGCAATCGGGTCTGCGGGACCTGGTGGACGAGCTGGTGTTCGATGGGAACGGTTCATCGGCCCGGCAGAGCCAGCTGCGCACGGTTCAACCGCCGCTGTGGACGGGCACCGGCAGGCCGCTGCAGGTGCGTGGACCTCGCCTCGACCAGTCCCTGAGAGAGGAGTGGCTGGCCCTGGGCGGCCTGGTGATTGGCGGGCTGCTCCTGATCCTGGGGCAGCGCATGCGCTGGATGCTCCAGAAGCGACGGCTGCGGCTGGAGAAGATTCGCCGTGAACGCCTGGTGAACCAGCGCTTCCGCCATACGGAGCGTGAACTCTCCCGGCTGCTGGATCAAGTGCAGCTCGGCGGTGATGGGACCGAAACCATGGCCTTCGCCCGCCTGCTGAAAAAGCATGACACCGACCCCGCCGCTGTGACGGCAGAAGATCGGCGTCTCGAGCGGCTGGCGGTCCGCTTTGAACAGGTGCTGCAGACGGCACGCACCCTGGCTCTTTTTGATGCAGTCACGGGCCTGCCGAACCGCAATTATTTCCTCGAGAGGCTCCACTGGGACAGTGAGCGCAGTAGCCGCGGGGGCAAGCCGCTGGCCCTGCTGTTCATCAATATCGACAAGTTCAAGCAGATCAACGAGACCTACGGCCACAACACCGGTGACAGCACGCTCCGGTACGTCGCCGAAGAGCTGCAGCGGCTGGTGAAAGGTGACGACTTCCTAGCCCGTTTCGGAGGTGACGAATTCAGCCTGATCCTGGACACCGAATCCCTGGGGCAGTGTGATGGGGCGGCGATCCGCAGCCATGCCCATGGGCGGGCGCTCGAGCTGCTCGAGGGATTCCGTCATCAGGCCAGCAGCCAGCCGGAACGGATCAAGCTCAGCCTGAGCATCGGCATCGCCATCAGCGATCCCAGTGGCACCACTGCCGAGGAGCTGATCCGGCGTTCCGACATGGCCATGGTGATGGCCAAATCAGCACGGCAGCAGAACATCTCGATCTTTGACATCGAGACCGACTGGGATGCCCTGAACAATTACCGCCTCTTCAACGCGCTGCAGAGTGACATCAGCCATGCCCCTGAGCGCTTCCACATCCTGTTTCAGCCGATCGTCGATGCCGCGGGGCGCTTGCTGAAGGTTGAGGCCCTGGCCCGCTGGAGCAACGCCGAATTTCCCGACGTGCTTCCCGACGTGTTCTTCGCCCTGGCGGAGCGCTACCGGTTGATGCCTGAGCTCGGTCGCCTTCTGCTGGCGATCACCCTGCGGGAGCTGAAACTGCTGCGCGAGAACCTGGATCAACCGAAACTCCCCCTGGCGCTGAACATCAGTGCCAGCCAGCTGGCCCAGGGGGGCTTCGGCCCCCAGCTCCTGGCCGATCTCAGCGAACAGCACATCGCCGCCGAGGAGGTGACACTGGAGATCACGGAATCGGCCGTGGTGGAGGCGAGCCCCGAACTCTCTGAGAATCTACAGAGCCTGCGCCGCGCCGGAGTGAAGCTCTCCTTGGACGACTTCGGCACCGGTTTCTCCTCCCTGCGCCTGCTGATGTGGCTGAAGCCCGATGAGCTCAAGATCGACAAATCCTTCGTGTTGGCTGCCGCCGAAGATCCGATCGCGCGCCAGATCGTGCGACTGCTCCATACCCTCTCCCGGGACATGAAGCTCACGCTGGTGGCGGAGGGCGTGGAGGCGGAGGCCATGTTCCAACTGCTGCGCGAGGCCGGCGTTGAACACTTTCAGGGCCACCTCTTCTCCCGCCCCCTCAGCCGAGAGAAGCTCGCGGCGGTCCCAGGCCCCAACTTCCCGCCACGGTCGTCCCCGTCATCTGAATAGTGTGGTTCTCTTGAGTAGATTGGCCCACGATGAGTAGCTCCCCCCAGCCCAGTGCCGCCGAGCTGGCGCGCTACCTGGAGCAGCGCGGTGAGCTGAGCAAGCCTTGGATGCTGCAGCTGCTGCGCCTCGCCAAGCTCAAGGAGGCGAAGCAAGAGCTCGACCCCCAGGAGTACATGGAGCGGCTGCAGGAGGCCCACGCTGATCTGATGCGGCTGGGCGAGTTCTGGAAGGGCCGCGAACGCGAGGTGTTCGGCGGCTCCTACAGGCCTCCCGAGCTGATCGAACCGCTACCCGGGTCCGCCGACGATCGATGAGCGCGGCCCCGCAGGCGGACACCTACCCGATGGCGCCGCTGATCCGCTTCACCCTCGTGGGCCTCTACCTGGCCCTGGCCGCCCCGCTGCCCTGGCTGGCGCCGGTGCCTCTGCAGCTGCCCCTGTGGCTTGCCCTGGGCCTGGGGCTGCTGCTGGTGTGGGCCATCACCAGTGAACAGGTGGAACTCGATCCCGACGCGATCCGCGTGGGCCATCCGGCCTGGTGCGGCTGGCTGCTGCGCCGCGGCTGGCAGGCGCCCTGGGCAGCGATCACGGCGATCACGCCCGTGGCCACCAGCCAGGGGGGACGGGTGTTCTATCTCCGCTGCGGGGACCAGGCCCTGCTCCTGCCCCAGCGGATCGCCCGCTTTCCGGACTTTCTGGAGCGCTTCCAGCGGCAGACGGGTCTGGACACCAGCGCCATCGGCCGGATCAGTCCACCCTGGACCTACCAGCTGCTGGCCGTGCTCACGGGCCTGATGCTGCTGGGGGAACTGGCCTGGGGGCTCAGTGGGGCGTTTGGAATCAGTGGCGTGTGAAATCAGTGGGGCCTGAAATCAGTGGGGCCTGAAATCAGTGGCGCGAAAGGGAATTGAGTGGGGGAACACCATTGGTTGGAGTTCCCTGGGCAGGGGTTTCGGCGGTGTCGGGGAGATTGTCGAGGCTGAAGCGATAGCCCTGCTGGCGCATCGTCTCGATGCCGCCCCCCTCGCCCAGACCGGCCTGCTCCAGCTTGCGCCGCAGGGTGAGCACCTGGGTGTCCACCGAGCGGGGGCCACCGCTGAACGGCGGCCAGGCCATGCGCAGCAGTTCCTGGCGGCTGCGCACCACTCCCGGCGGCATCAGCAGGGCGCAGAGCAGGGCAAACTCCCTGGGGCTGAGCTCCACCGGCTGGTCGCGCAGGGTCACCTGGCGCAGCAGGAGATGCACCTCTAGGGGGCCCACGCACACCCTCTCCTGGAGGCCGCTGCCGGCGCGCCGCAGCAGGGTGCGGCAGCGGGCGGCCAGTTCCTCCAGGCCGAAAGGCTTACGCAGCACGTCGTCGGCACCGCCATCGAGCAGGCTCACCACCGGCTCGGAGCCGGAGCGCGCGGTGAGCACCATCACTGGACAGTGCAGCTGGGCGGCAAGGCGCAGGGCACTGCTCTCATCCAGCAGTTCGGCGCTCACCAGCAGGTCGGGGGACTGGTCCCGGCAG
Organism: Prochlorococcaceae cyanobacterium; assembly: GCA_040399225.1. Taxonomy (GTDB): domain Bacteria; phylum Cyanobacteriota; class Cyanobacteriia; order PCC-6307; family Cyanobiaceae; genus NIES-981. Next base: position 6,036 of record JBBASN010000007.1, read on the forward strand.
AGCTCGATCGCCTCGCGGGCCGTGGCCACCGCCGCCGCCAGGTGACCGTCCTGGCGCAGGCGCTGGGCCAGCACCGTGCGCAAGGTGGCATGGGGATCCACAACCAGCACCCGCTGGGCCCCGGATGCCGCTGCAGTCGCCGGCACTGCGGATTCCGAACCCTCCGCAGCGGAAGCGTGCTGAGAGGGATAGCCAAGAGGGGGCTGGCCGGATCCTGGCGTTGGCGGGTACTGGGGTGTGGCGGGGCTGTCGGGTGCCATTTGGGTGCTGCCCCCGGGTTGCCCCAAGTTAATGGGCTGTACCAGAGTTTACGGGTATCAGCGGATGCCTTTGCAACAGGCCACTGGCGGGGAGCCGCCCTCCCCATCGGGGGGCTGGAGTGGGCACAATGAACGCCAGGTCGACAGCCACGATGACCGCGCTACAGCATCCGGACGCCATCCGCCACTTCCAATCGCTCTGCGATGCCTGCCAGGAACTGGCACACCGTCACCATGGCCCCGCCGATCTGCGCCTCTACGCCGACGGTTACCTCCATGCCCTGAGGCGAACGGCCGTGCTCGATTCGTTGGCCCAGCGGCGCCTGGAGGAACTGGTGGAACGTTGGATCCTCGATCCCTCCAGCTTCATCGGCGCCGACGGTGACCCCCGGTCTCTGTACGAACCCGGGCGCAGCCTCTGAGCCCGGGCACCCGCGGAGAAAAAGGAAGGGCGCCTCAGCTGGCCAGGGCCACCTCAAGCTGTTCGCGCAGCTCTCCCGAGTTGTACATCTCGATGAGGATGTCCGAGCCGCCGATGAACTCCCCATTCACATACACCTGGGGAATGGTTGGCCACTCGGAGAACTCCTTGATGCCCTGACGGATCTCCCCATCGGAGAGCACGTCGAAAGTCTCGAACGGCACTCCGAGCGCGTGGAGGATCTGCACCACATTGTTGGAGAAGCCGCACTGGGGCATCAGCTTGGTGCCCTTCATGAACACGAAGACCGGGCTGCTGCCGATCAGGCTCTCGATGCGGGCCTTGACGCTGGCGTCCATGGAATCAGCTGGGGGTTGAGGTTTGCAGGGCGATGGCGTGGATGGCTTCGCTGGCCAGTTCCTGGCGCAGGGCGCTGTACACCAACTGGTGTTGCCTGATCCGATTGAGGCCGGCGAAGGCGTCAGAGACCACCTTCACCTGCAGGTGGTCACCACCGCCGGTGAGGTCTTCCACCTCCACGGCGGCATCGGGCAGGGAGCGCTGGATGGCTGCCTTGACCTGGTCGGGTTGCACCATCGGGCAGACGGCAGAGCGTTGAACTGGATTGCCCGGCGAATCTAGAGGCCTCAGCGGGCCGGCTGCCCAGCGGTGTAGGGGATGGTGGCGAAGCCGATCTCCACCAGGGTCTGGTAGGCGCGGCGACCCTCTTCGCTGGTGGGGGTCATCACTTTCACCACCTCCACCAGCAGCGGCACCGCCACCTCCGGCTGGTTCTGGCGGCGGAACACCGCCGCCAGCCGCAGGTTGGCCTGGGCCAGGAGGGTGAGGGCCTCCCGGCCGTTCTGATCCATCTCCCGGGGGATGCGGGCATCGAGGCCGCGGAACGAGCCGCTCAGGTCCCGGTAGAACCCCAGCAGCCGGCGGGTGAGGTCGCGGGCCTGGTCGTAGAAGCCGCGGGCCTCATCCAGGCGGCCGGCGGCGGCGGCCGCATCACCCCGGGCCAGCAGGCTGCGCACCGTGGCGAGGCTGAGCGGATTGGTGGCGGCGACCTCGGCGGGGCTGCCCCCCTGGGCCCGCAGCGGCAGGGCCAGGGCCGGGGTGGCCAGGGCGATCGCGGCCAGGAGGGCCGCAGTGGAAAGCCTGTTGGGGCTGCGCACAGCGCTGCGATGAAGGTGGCGAAACTCTAAGGGGACTCCCTCGCGGGGCCCTCCGCCAGGGCGGCCATGGCCCGCTGTTCCAGCCCCGCCATCGCCTCGGCCAACTCACGGGTGAAGGCCTGGGCGCCATCGCGGCCCTCAGCCGCGATCCGCATCGGCTCGCCGATGCACACCGCTGCCCGGTCGCAGGGACGGGGGGAGGGGTGGCTGTAGGCGATGCCCACCGGCAGCACCGGCACGGTCACACCGCGGCCTGCGGCCAGGGCAGCCAGGCGTGCCAGCCCCTGCTGCAGCCGCAGGGGCTGGTCGTCCTCCCGGCGGATCCGGCCTTCCGGGAACACCACCAGCTGCTCGCCGAGCTCCAACAGCTCGATGGCGTGGCGCAGGCTGGCCAGGCTGGGGCGGGCCTGGTTCACCGCAAAGCAGCCCAGCCGCCGCAGCAGCCAGCCCTGCACCCCCTTCATCTCATCGAGGGTGACCATGAAACGGCAGTCCCGGCCGGTGACCCGGCGCCCGGCGGCATGGGGCACCAGCAGGGCATCCCAGCGGGCCTTGTGGGTGGGGGCCAGCAGCACCGGACCCGACTCGGGCAGCCAGTGCCGACCCTCCACCCAGATGCCCCGGAACCACAGGGGCAGGGCCAGATCCTGGGTGGCGACCATCGCCAGCGGGCCCAGCCAGGGACTCACCCGGCTGTGCACCCCCCCAGCAGCTTGGCGGGCCGCCACCAGGGCCGGGGAAGCGGAACGCTGGCTGGATGGGCCGGGGCCATCCGCGTCGGAGCCCTGCTCGGCAGGACGGATGCCCTCGGAGATCACAGATGGACGTTGAAGTGGGCGGTCAGTGGGGCTCGGTCTGCTGGAACGGGCTGGGGCGGGCTGGGCAGCTGGGTCGGCCATCTCCGCCGTCTACACCGGGGATCCAGGGAACCTGGAAACTAATCAGCCAGCCTGGGTCGTCGGCTCGGGATGGGGCAGTTGGCCGGCCGGCGCTGGGGAGCTCCATAGGATCCAGGTTTGAGCCCAGGAGCGATGGCCAGCCTCGGCGTGAACATCGACCACATCGCCAATGTGCGCCAGGCCCGCCGCACGGTGGAGCCCGACCCCGTCACCTATGCCCTGCTGGCCGAATTGGGCGGCGCCGACGGCATCACCGTGCACCTGCGCGAAGACCGGCGCCACATCCAGGACCGCGACGTGGAGCTGCTGCGCGCCACCGTGCGCAGCCGCCTCAACCTGGAGATGGCCGCGACCCCTGCGATGGAGGCGATCGCCCTGCGCATCCGGCCGGACATGGTGACCCTGGTGCCGGAGAAGCGCGAGGAGGTGACCACCGAGGGCGGACTGGATGTAGCCGGCCAGCAGGAGGGCCTCAGCGTGCTGGTGGGCCGGCTACAGGCGGCCGGCATCGCCGTGAGCCTGTTTGTGGATGCCGAGGCCGCCCAGCTGGAGGCCTGTGCCAGCAGCGGCGCCCGCTGGGTGGAGCTGCACACGGGCAGCTACGCCGAGGCCGGCTGGAGCGAGCAACCGCGCGAGCTGGCCCGGCTCAGCGAAGGCAGCTTCATCGCCCGCAGCCTGGGCCTGCGCGTGAATGCCGGCCACGGCCTCACCTATCAGAACGTGGAGCCGGTGGCGGCGATCGAGGGGATGGAGGAGCTCAACATCGGCCACACGATCGTGGCCCGCGCCCTGGCCGTGGGCCTGGAGCAGGCGGTGCGGGAGATGAAGGCGCTGGTTCAGAATCCCCGCCGCGACCCTCTCTTCGCCAGCACCCGCCCATGACCGCCTACCACTTCGTGGCCGCCAGCGAGCGCTTCCTCTGCGAAGAGGAACCGCTGGAAGAGGTGCTGCGCGAGCGGGTGCGCAACTACGGCGAAACCGGCAAGGAGATCGACTTCTGGCTGGTGCGCCGGCCGGCCTTTCTGGAGGCCCCGGAGTTGGCGAGCCAGGTGGCATCCGTGCCGCGGCCGGCGGCGGCGGTGGTCTCCACCGATGAGAAGTTCATCACCTTTCTCAAGCTGCGGCTTGAATTCGTGGCCACCGGCAGCTTCCAGGCCCCCAGCGCCAGCATCGCCGACCCACTGGCCGGCATCGGCTGAGATCGCGAGCGCGGAGCTGGTGTTCAGAACAGCCCCAGAAACTTGCGCCGGCCCTCCTCGCCTTCGGGCGGCTTCTCCCGCCCCTGGCCGCCGTCCTGCTGGTAGCGGGGCTTGTTGTCGCCGATGGTGAGCACGGCCTCCTTGTTCTTCCACCACACCCAGTCGCGGATCGGCGGGGTATTGGCCAGCTGCTCGCGGGTGAGGCCCAGCCCGAGCTTGGCGGAGGCGTCCAGCAGCACATCGAGCATCTCCTCGCCGTTGCTGCAGCGGGCCAGGGCTTCATTGGTGCGCCTGGCACCGTTGAGGGCCTTCACCAGGGCATTCACCCGCTGTGTCACCGGCAGGTTCTTCAACTCCACGGGCACCCCGCCCACACGCCGGCCCGACCGTACCAACGGTGGGGGAGGTGACAAGCGACACATCAAAGGTCAGACTGTGACCATCGCGCCAGTCCGATGACGTCCCCAATCCGTCCCGCCCGTCACTGGGTCATCGGGGACGTTCACGGATGCGCGGAGGCCCTGCGTCGCCTGCTGCGGATGTTGCCCGCTGAAGACCGGCTGATCTTCAACGGCGACGTGATCAACCGCGGGCCCCAGATCCTGGAGGCCATGGAGCTGGTGTGGAGCCAGGTGCGCAGCGGCCGGGCGGTGTGGCTGCGGGGCAACCACGAGGCGGATCTGGTGGACGCCCTCAACCGCGATGACCGCGACACCCAGCGGGCCCTGGCCGGCTGCGACACCTATCGCCAGCTGGGCGACCGCACCTGCCGCCGCTGGCAGCAGCGCCTGGAAAGCCTGCCCAGCCTCTATCCCGGCCGGGGCTGGGTCGCCACCCACGCCGGCCTCGATCCGCGCACCTGGCAACCCGACCTGCGCATCCGCAAGCCCTTCTGGCAGGCCTATGACGGCCGCTTCGGCGAGGTGGTGGTGGCCCACACCCCTGGCCACAGGGTGCGGCGCCAGGGCTGGATCGTGCTGATCGACACCGGGGCCTGCTACGGCGGCGAGCTGAGTGCCTACTGCCCGGAAACGGGCGCGATCGTGCAGGTGCCGGGAGCCCGCCAGCCCCTGGCGGCGGCTGCGGCCCAGCGCCAGGCCCTGTCGGCCAGCCTGCACTGACCCGGGGCCCGGCCCTTGCTCACGGTCTTCCGCAGCAACCGCATCGAGTTCCTGGCGGAGCTGCTGGCCACCCAGTTGCGCCTCAACCCCCCGGGGGTGTTCGAGCAGGTGCAGGTGGTGGTGAACACCTGGCCCACCAGCCGCTGGCTGGGGGAGCAGATCGCCCTGGGGCTGAGTGATCCAGCCGATCCACCCGGCGGCGGCATCGCCGCCAACCTGCGCTTTCCCTTCCCGGCCAGCCGCCTGCGCGCTCTGGTGGACGAGCTGCTGGCAGGCGACGGGGAGGACGCCCCAGCCCCGGCCGGCGCCGACCCCTGGCGCGCCCAGAACCTGGTGTGGGCGGTGCTCGAGCTGCTGCCCGAACTGCTTTCGGCACCGGAGGCCGCACCGCTGCGGCAGTGGCTGGAGCGGCGCGGCGCCGATAGCCGCAGGCTGGATGCGCCGCTGTGGCAGCTGGGGCGCGCCATTGCCGACGCCCTCGACGACTACGGCCTCTACCGCCCCGCCATGCTCGAGGCCTGGCTGCAGGGACGGGACCTCGACGCCGCTGGCCAACCCCTGGCCGAGGCCCTGCGCTGGCAGCCCCAGCTGCTGCGGGCGCTGGCCAAGCGGCTGGAGCGGCTGCCGTTCGGCCTGCGGGCCCGGGCCGCGATCACCCAGCTGGAGCAGGGCCTTCCCGCCAACGCCAGCGCGCCAACCCCGGGCCAGCCCCTGCGCCTGTTCGGCCTCAGCAGCCTGGCGCCGGTACAGGTGGAGCTGCTGCAGGCCCTGTCGGCGCGGATGGCAGTGGAGCTCTACCTGCTCACGCCCTGCCGCGACCTCTGGCAGCGCCACGACGCCAGGGCCGGCGAACCCCTGGGCAGCGACTGGCTGCTGGAGGTGCCAGGGCTGGAAGCCCGCTTCGGGCGGCTGGGGGCCGAGTTCCAGCAGCTGCTGGAGGCCGGCGGCGACACCCACTCCGGCCACGGGAATGACCACGAGGCCTTCTTCCTGCCTGCCAGTGCCGCCCGAGGGCGGGCGCCGACGCTGCTGGAGCAGCTGCAGGAGCGGCTGGCCACGGGCGACACCGACCAGCCCCTGCAGCGCGCCCCCACCGACCACTCCCTCGAGTTCCACGCCTGCCCGGGCCGGCTGCGCCAGCTGCAGATCGTGCGCGACCGGATCCTCCAGCTGCTGGCCGCCGATCCGGAGCTGGAACCGCGCGACATCCTGGTGATGACGCCCCAGGTGGAAGCCTTCGCGCCGCTGGTGGGGGCCGTGTTCGGCGACAGGGACGCCACCGGCGTGGCGCTGCCCTGGCGCCTCACCGACCGCAGCCAGCAGAGCGAGGCCGGCATCAGCCAGGGCCTGCTGGCCCTGTTGCAGCTGGCCGGAAATCGCCTCACGGCCACGGCCCTGGAGGCCCTGCTCGGCTGCACGCCCCTGCTGATCCACCAGGGCATCGACCCCACCGAGGCTGGTGAGATCACGGCGCTGCTGCAGCGCTGCGGCTTTCGCTGGGGCCTCGATGGCCGTGCCCGGGGCGGCGACCCGCGCCACAGCCTCAGCTGGGCGATCGATCGGCTGGTGCTCGGCCTAGTGCTGCCCGAGACGCCGGGGCTGGCGCCGGCCGACACCGCGCCGCTGGCGATGGCCGGCAGCCTGGAGCAGCAGGGGCGCTGGCTGGCGCTGCTGCTCCAGCTGCGCCAGAGCCTGGCCTGGCTGGGGCAGGCCTGCAGCGTGGCCAACTGGGTGAGCGGCCTGAGGGAGCAGCTGGCGGCCCTGTTCGGCGATGGCGGCGAGCGGGCCTGGGAACTGCAGAGCCTGCAGGCGGTGCTGGCCGACTGGAACGCCGTCGCCGGAAGCAGCCCGCTGCTGCTGGAAGCGCCGGTGGTGGCCGAGGTACTGGCAGAGCGGTTGAGCGAGGGCAGCGGCCGCTTCGGCCACCGCTCGGGTGCACTCACGATCAGCGCCCTCGAGCCGATGCGCGCCATCCCCCACAAGGTGGTGGTGCTGATGGGCCTCGATGCTGGCGCCTTCCCGCGCCAGCGCCAGCGCCCGGGCTTCCACCTGCTGGAGCAGATGCGCCGCCTCGGCGATCCGAGCAGCGCCGATCAGGACCGCTACGTGCTGCTCGAGAGCCTGCTCTCGGCCCGGGGGCACCTGCTGGTCAGCTGGAGCAACCGCGACGAGCGCACCGGCGAGGCGCAGGAGCCGGCAGCACCGGTGCGCCAGTGGCTCGACCTGCTCGCCCAGCAGCTGCAGGGCCAGGGCCCGCTGCCCCTGCGCGAGCACGCCGCCAGTCCGCTGGAGCGGCGCAACTTTCTGCCCGAGCCCCCCTGGCCCCCCGCCAGCTGCGATCGGCGCCTGCTCATGGCCCGCCGCCAGCTCGAGCAGGCACCCGATGCGGCCGTGCTGGGCCTGGCCTGGCGGGAAGCAGGCGGCCCTGCGGCCGACGGTGCTGCCCATCCGCCCGGAGCGCCGGAAGTACCCACCACCCCCAGCGAAGCCTGGGCTCACCTGCGCGCCTGGATCGAGGCCCCCCAGGCCCGCTGGCTGGAGGAGCTGGGCCTGCGCCCGCGCGAGTGGGACGAGCCGGTGCGCGATCTGGAGGATCTGCAGCTCGACGAACGCCGCCGCGCCGCCCTGCTGCGGGGCCAGCTCGATGGCGACGGCCTGCCGCCGCCGCAGCTCGATCCCGACTGGGCCACGCTCGAGCGCGGCCGCGGCGTGCTGCCGCCCCTGGCCGCCGGCGCACTGGAGGTGGAGCAGCTGCGCCAGCGCTGGCAGTCGCTGCAGGCGTGTCTGGAGCGGTTGGGGCCGGCCCGCCAGGAGCCGGCCAGCTGGCAGGGGCTGGAGGCGGTGCTGCCCTGGCGGGGCCGGCAGCTGGTGCTCGCCCACACCGGCAAACCCCGCTGCCGCCAGCGGCTGCGGCTGTGGATTGAGCTGCTGCTGGCCGCCGCCGCCGGCCAGGCCCCCGCAGGTGCCGCCCTGGTGGGGCGCGACCAGCAGCGCTTCCGCCTGCTGGAGCAGTTCAGCGCGCCACCGCCCAGCCGCGCGGCCGAGCTGCTCGAGCAGCTGCGCCAGTGGCGCGAGCAGCACCGCCACACCTGCTGGCCCCTGCCGCCGGACACCGGCTGGGCCTTCGCCGAGGCCGAAACCGCCAAACCCGGCGGAGGCCGAGGGCGAAGCAAGGCAAAGGAGGCCTGGGAGGGAGGCTTCCAGAGGCGAGGCGAGCGGCAGGACGCCATCCAGGCCCTCTGCTTCGGCAGCGATCAGCCGCTGGCCGAGCTGCTCACCACGCCGGTGGAGCAGCTGGCCCTGGCGCTGCACGGCCCCCTGCTGGAGCTCAGGCAGGAGCTGAAGGGATGACGCTGGCTCCCTTCGAGCCCAATGCCATGCCGCTCAGCCCCGGCATCCGTCTGCTGGAGGCCAGCGCCGGCACGGGCAAGACCTTCGCCCTGGCCCATCTGGTGCTGCGCCTGGTGAGCGAGGGTCCGCGGCCGCTGGCGATCGAGCAGCTGCTGGTGGTCACCTTCACCGATGCCGCGGCCGCCGAACTGCGCGACCGCATCGCCCGGCGACTGCAGGACGCCCTTACCCAGCTGGAGGCCGCCGCCGGCCAGCCCAACCCTGGTGATCCCGCGCCACCGGTGGATCTGGATCAGCCCCTGGCCGCGTGGCTGGCGGCCCAGGGGCCGGATCCCTCGCCGCTGCTGCGCGGCCGGTTGCTGCTGGCGCTGGAGCAGCTCGATCGGGCCGACATCACCACCATCCACGGCTTCTGCCGCCGCAGCCTGCAGCGCCAGGCGCTGGAGGCCGGGCTGGGGCCGGCGGTGTCGCTGGAGACCTGCGCCGCCGAGCGCCGCGGCCAGATCGTGCACGACTACTGGCAGCAGCAGGTGCTGCCCCTGCCCGCCGAACAGCTGGCCGGGCTACTCAGCCGGGACATCAAGCCCGAGCGTCTGGCCAGCATGCTGCAAAACCTCGATGGCGACCCGGCCCTGGAGCTCGATCCACTCCCCGAGGGCATTGCGCGGGACGCACCGCTGGCCGCGCAGCTGCAGGCCCACTGGCTGGCGGGCTGGCAGCGGTTTGAACAGCTCTGGCACCGCGATGCCGAAGCGCTGGAGCACAACCTGGCCGCCAGCGCCGGCATCGCCAAGGCCAACGGCCACAGCTACAAGCCCTACCGGCTCAAGCCCAAACCCGACAAGCTCGATGCCGTGACGGGCTGGCTGGCGGGCCTGGAGGGTGCACCCAGCTACGCGGAGCTGCTGGAGCGCAAGGAGCTGCGCGAGTACTTCCACCCCGGCCCCGTGCAGAAGCTGGAGTGCGCCGCCCACCGTGAGGATTCCCGCCTGCCCCAGGCCGAACTGCTGGAGGCGATCGCCGCATTGGTGGATGGCCCGGCCGAGCTGCTGCTACTGCACTTCGCCCACTGGGGCCGCATGGAACTGGCGCGCCGGCGCGAGCGCAGCGGCGAGATGGGCTATGGCCAGCTGCTCGAGCTGCTCGACCCCGGCGAGCAGGCCGACACGCCGCTGCTGCGCGCCGTGGCCGGGCGCTACCGCGCCGCCCTGATCGATGAATTCCAGGACACCGACCCGATCCAGTGGCGGATCCTGCAGGGGGCCTTCGGCGGCGATCCGCCCCGCCACCTGCTGGTGATGGTGGGCGACCCCAAGCAGGCGATCTACCGCTTCCGCGGCGGCGAGCTGGCCACCTACCGCCAGGCGGCCGCGCAGGCCGAGGCCCGCTTCGACCTGGTGGAGAACCGCCGCTCCAGCGAGGGCCTGATCGCGGGGTTGAACGCCCTGATGCGGCCGGGTCTGGTGGGGTCAGATCTGGAGGTGCCTGAGGTGCTCTGCCGCGCCCGCGGCGAGCAGCTCACGCTCGCGGCCGGCGAAGCGCCGCTGCAGCTGCTGGCTCTGGAGCCGGCCCAGCTGGAGAGCCAGGTGGCGGCGTTCTGCCAGGGCCTGCTGGAGCGCCAGCTGCAGCTGGTGAAGGGCGAGAGCCGGCGGCCGCTGGAGCCGGCCGACCTCTGCCTGCTGGTGAACACCCACCGCGAGGCCGAGGCCCTGCGGGTGGCCCTGGAGCGCCGCGGCCTGCCCAGCCGGCTGATGAACCAGGGGGATGTGTTCGCCAGTGAGGGGGCCCTGGCCCTGCAGCGGCTGCTCGATGCCCTCGCCGCAGCGGGCGATCCGGGCCGACTGCGCCTGCTGGCCGCCTCCAGCCTGCTGGGCTGGAGCGCCGAGGGCATCCGCAGCGCACCGCCCGCAGCCTGGGACCAGCTGGCCGACAACCTCGCCCGGCTGGCGGAGCGGCTGCCGCAGCAGGGACTCACGGCAGTGGTGGGCCAGCTGCTCGGCAGCGAGGCCCTGGCCCGGCTGGCCCTGCGCGGCCGCGCCCTGGCCGATCTGCAGCAGGCGGCGGAGCTGGTGCAGGAGCAGATGCACCGCCAGGGGCTGAACACGGCCGCCACTGCCGACTGGCTGCGCAACCTGCGCCTGCAGGAGGAGCGCGACGTGCCCGATGCCCACCGCTGCCGCAGCGATGCCGCCGAGTCGGCGATCGCCGTGGTGACCATCCACCGCAGCAAGGGCCTGGAGTATCCAGTGGTGATCTGCCCCAATCTGTGGAGCGGCGAGCGGGCCACCCGCGGCGGCAGCGCCTCGCTGGGGCGCCGCTGGCGTCCGCCCGGCAGCCGGCGGCCCCGCTTCGATCTGCACCTCAACCCCCACTGGGGTACGGGCCGCGAGGCCGCCGAGCAGCACGCTGAGGCCGAACGACAGGAGGCCGAACGCAAGGCCTACGTGGCCTGCACCCGGGCCCGCCAGCTTCTGGTACTGGGCTGGCCCGAGGCTGATGAGGCCAAACCGGGCAACCCCCTCAGCCCCTGGCTGGTGGACCAGGCAACGGCGGACGGTCTGCGGGAGCTGCCGCTGCAGCATGTTGATCCCACCACCCATCCGCCCGCGCGCGAGCGCTGGCGTCCGGGCCCACCCTGCGGTGACTTGAAGCTGGGGCCCACCCCGGCCCGCAGCCTCGACACCCTCTGGGGCCGGGCCAGCTATTCCGCCTGGACCCACGGCGCAGCGGCCCTGCCACCGGAGGCGCGCGACGAGGGCCGCGACAGCGACGCGCTCAGCCGCGACGGCGATGACACCGGTGATGAGGCCGCTGATGAGGAGGGTGGCGGGGCTGATCCGGCGCGGGCCGCCTGGCCAGCCCTCGGCCCCCTGGCCCGGTTTCCGCGCGGCGCCACACCCGGCGATGCGCTGCACCGCATGCTCGAGCAGATCTCCTACCCCGCCCTGGCCGCTGGCGCGCTGGAGCCGGCGCGGGCCGTGGTGCTGCGCGAGCTCGACCGGGCCGGCCTGGCGGCCGATCTGGCCGACAGCGTGCTCACGGCGTTGCAGCAGCTGGTGCTCACCCCCCTCGGCAGCCCGCTGGGCCCCCTGCGCCTGGCCGATCTGGAGCCGGGGAGCTGGCTCAGTGAGATGGCCTTCGACCTGCCGCTGGCCACCGGCCGCGAGCGGCTGGTGCGCAGCAGCGGCCTGGCGGAGGTGTTCCGCCTCCACGACGGCGGCCGCTTCGGCAGCGGCTACGGCCGCCAGCTGCAGGCGCTCGGCGTGGCCAGTCGGGGCTTTCTCACCGGCTCGATCGATCTGGTGTTCCGCTGCGGCGAGCGCTGGTGGGTGGCCGACTGGAAGAGCAACTTCCTCGGCCAGCGCGATGGCAGCGGCAGCGTGCTCAGCTGCGGCCCTAGCGACTACTCCGCCGCGGCGATGGCGCAGCTGATGGCGTCGAACCACTACCCCCTGCAGGCCCACCTCTATCTGGTGGCCCTGCACCGCTACCTGCGCTGGCGCCTGCCGGGCTATGCGCCCGACCGCCATCTGGGCGGCTATGCCTACGTGTTCCTGCGCGGGGTGCCGGGACCGATGGCGGCCAAGCCCGGCGACGACGTGCCCGGCGTGCTGGTGGAGCGGCCGCCGCTGGCGCGGCTGCTGGCGCTCGATGCCCTGCTGCGGGAAGGCCAGCCATGAGCAGCCTGGCCCCGGCCCTGCTCGACAGCCTGCTGCGCCTGCTGCCGGCATCCAGCGCAACCCGGCTCGATCCGGCGGGTCAGCTCGCCCTGCGGCAGGTGATCACCGCCCTGGCCGGCGCCCTGGAGCGGGGCGAACTGGGACTCGATCTGGAAGGGCCGCCACCGCCGGAGCTGGAGGAGGCTAGTGGGGAAGCCGCGAGCACCAACACCTCCGGCCAGGCCACCACCAGCCAGCCCCATACCTGGCCCACCGCCCAGCTGGCGGCCCTGCAGGCCTGCGGCTGGCTGGTGGAGTCCGGCTCGCCTCAGCACATGCCAGAGGATCAGCCCGAGGCGCCGGTGGTGCGCGCCGGCCGCTGGCTGCGTTGGCGCCGCTGGCACCAGCAGCTCAGCCACTGCACCACCGCCCTGATCGAACGGGGGCAGGCCGGCGTGGAACCGCCCGCCAGCGCCAGCCAATTGGAGGAAGCCAGGAGCTTGGCGACGGCGGCCGGCCTGGATCGGCAGCAGAGCGCTGCGGTGCGGGCCCTGCTGGAGCAGCGGCTGGTGCTGCTCAGCGGCGGGCCCGGCACCGGCAAGACCTCCACCGTGGTGCGGATGCTGGCGGCGGCCCTGCGGCTGCAACCCCAGCTGCGCCTGCAGCTGGCGGCGCCCACCGGCAAGGCGGCCGCCCGCCTCGGCGCCGCCGTGGCCGCTGGAGCCGCTGAACTGGCGCCCGGCCTGGCCGAGCGCCTGGCCAGGCTGCCCTGCGGCACCCTGCACCGGCTGTTGGAGGCCCGCGGCAACGGTGCAGGGTTCCGCCGCGGTGCCGCTCTGCCGCTGGAGCTCGATCTGCTGGTGGTGGATGAGGTGTCGATGGTGGATCTGCCCCTGATGCAGGCCCTGCTGGCGGCCCTGCCCCAGGCGGCACGGCTGCTGCTGGTGGGCGATCCCGGCCAGCTGCCTCCGGTGGGCCCCGGCGCGGTGCTGCTGGAGCTCTGCCGGCCGGAAGCGCTGGCGGCCCTCGGCCCGGCGGCGGTGGAGCTGCGCACCACTTACCGCAACGATGGGGCGATCGCCACCCTGGCCTCCGCCTTGAGGAGCCAGGTGGCTCCGGGTAGCGAGCTGCTGCACACCCTGCGCCCGCAGCTGGAGCAGCTCCGGAGCGGCGACAACGTGCAGTGGCAGGAGGCCCCGGCCGGCCGGCCGCCGGCCGATGCCCTGGCGCGTCTGCGCGAGCACCAGCAGCGCCTTGCCGAGCTGGCGGATGCCCTTGGCCTGCTCGACCCGCAAGCCGGACCCGCCGACCACCCGGGCGCCAGGGCCCTGCTCAACGAACTCGAGCGGCTGATTCTGCTCAGCCCGATCCGCCAGGGCCCCTGGGGGGTGGAGGGGGTGCAGCGGGCCCTGCTGGGGGAGGCGCTGGCTGGCCCGGTGCAGGCCTGGCCGCTGGGCACGCCCGTGCTCAACCGCCGCAACCTGAGCGAGCAGGAGCTGGCCAATGGCGACATCGGCGTGCTGGTGGCGGGCGCGGGCGGGCGGCGGCTGGTGCTCTTCCCCCGAGGCCGGCTGCTGCATCCGGCCCAGCTGGCGGGAGACGAACCCGCCCTAGCCCTCACGGTGCAC
>JBBASN010000007.1:19761-39360 GCA_040399225.1 Prochlorococcaceae cyanobacterium
CGGCCTTTCTGCACGGGGCAGCGGTGACCATCCACAAGGCGCAGGGCAGCCAGTACGGCGAGGTGCTGCTGCTGCTCCCCGCCGGCCGCCAGCTCCATGCCCGCCTGCTCTACACGGGTCTGACCCGGGCCCGGAGTAGCGCCCGTCTGTACACCGCCCTCCACTCTGCCTAAGGTCCGAAGCGCAATCAAACACGCCCCTCCATGGAGCATCGGCCCTGGGGCTGGTTCGAGACCCTCAGCGAGGGGCCGGGCTACCTGGTGAAGCGCCTCTGCGTGCAAGCCGGCCGGCGCATCAGTCGCCAGCGGCACCGGCACCGCTGTGAACACTGGGTGGTGGTGGCCGGCAACGGGGAGCTCGAATGCGCGGATTCCCTGGTGGCAGCAGTGGCCGGCACCAGCCTGTTCATTCCCCTGGGGGCCGTGCACCGCGCCACGGCAGGGGATCAGGACCTCTTGATCGTGGAGGTGCAGCGCGGCGAGCAACTGCGTGAAGACGACATCGAACGGCTGGCCGACGACTTCGGGCGGCTCGGGCCGCCCTGAAATGGGCTGGTGATGGTGTTGTTGGGCGTGCTGTTAAAGTTTGTTGATACCTTCTTAAAGTGGCCCTCGCAGGAGGGCTTTGCAAGGGCAAGGCACACAAGGAAAAAGCGCAACGGCATCACCCAGGGGCCGGACCCGATCCGCAACCCCACCGACGCAAGCGTGAATTCCGCGTTGGAGAGGAGTCGTGGTCCGATCGGGGCTGCGTCGATGGTCTGAGCCGGCACCGCCGCCTCGCAGCACCACTGGGATCCTGCCGGGCCTGCATGAAGGACTGACCTGTTCACAGGGCCCAGCCCCAGTTCGGCCTGAGGACACCCGCGAGTTCATTTTTTGACTTCCTTGACCAGCCTGACCAACCTGAACAACGACGAGCTCACCGGCGCTGAGCTCAACAGCGATAGCGCCATGCCGGCGGACGAGAGCGCCAACCAGGCCCCCGAGTCCTCCAGCTCCAGCAGCGGCTTCGCCCGCTTCGGCTTCGCACCCGAGGTGCTGGCCGCCCTCGATGCCATCGGCTACAGCGAGCCCTCGCCGATCCAGCAGGCCGCCATCCCCGAGCTGCTGCTCGGCCGCGACCTGGTGGGCCAGGCCCAGACCGGCACCGGCAAGACGGCCGCCTTCGCCCTGCCGGTGCTGGCCCGCATCGACCCCAGCCAGCGCAAGCCCCAGGTGCTGGTGCTCGCCCCCACCCGCGAACTGGCCCTGCAGGTGGCTGCCGCCTTCAACAGCTATGCCGCCCAGCTGCCATCGGTGCGCACGGTGGCGGTGTACGGCGGCGCCGACTTCCGCGACCAGATCCACCAGCTCAAGCGCGGCGCCCAGATCGTGGTGGGCACCCCCGGCCGGGTGATGGACCACATGCGCCAGGGCACCCTCGACCTCTCCGAGCTACGCACCCTGGTGCTCGATGAGGCCGACGAGATGCTGCGCATGGGCTTCATCGACGACGTGGAGTGGGTGCTGGAGCAGCTGCCGGAGCAGCGCCAGGTGGTGCTGTTCTCCGCCACCATGCCAGCCGAGATCCGGCGCATCTCCCAGCAGTACCTGAGCAGCCCGGCGGAGATCACCATCCGCACCAAGGCGGCCGACGCCGGCCGCATCCGCCAGCGCTACCTGGTGGTGCAGGGTCCCCACAAGCTGCCCGCCCTGGAGCGGGTGCTGGAGAGCGAGGGCGGCGAGGGCGTGATCATCTTCGCTCGCACCAAGGCGATCACCCTCACGGTGGCCGAATCGCTGGAGGCCCACGGCTACGACGTGGCCGTGCTCAACGGCGACGTGCCCCAGGCACAGCGGGAACGCACGATCGAGCGACTGAAGAGCGGCCAGGTGGACGTGCTGGTGGCCACCGACGTGGCCGCCCGCGGCCTCGATGTGGACCGCATCGGCCTGGTGATCAACTACGACATCCCCTTCGACAGCGAGGCCTACGTGCACCGCATCGGCCGCACCGGCCGGGCGGGCCGCAGCGGCGAGGCCATCCTCTTCCTCACCCCGCGGGAACGCCGCTTCCTGGGCGGTCTGGAGCGGGCCGTGGGCAAGCCGATCGAGCCGATGGATGTGCCCAGCAACGCCACCATCAACCAGCACCGCCTCGACCGCCTGCGCCAGCGGCTCACCGCCGCCCACCAGCAGAGCGGCTGCAGCGCCGAGGAGCGGGCCCTGCTCAGCGAGATCCTGCAGCGGGTGGCCCAGGAACAGGGCTGCGACCCCGGCGCCCTGGCCCTGGCGGCCCTGGAGCTGGGCCTGGCCGGCAAACCCCTGCTGCAGCAGGGCAACGACGACTTCAGCCAGGTACGCGCCAACGGTCCCGGGCGCGACCGGGGAGACCGGGACCGGGGAGACCGGGACCGCGAACCGCGCCGGCGCATCCCTGGCCGTTCGGAGCGCCCCGTGGGCGAGCCGGAAGCCGACATGGAGCGTTTCCGGGTGGAACTCGGCTGGCGCGACCGGATCAAGCCGGGCAACCTGGTGGGGGCGATCGCCAACGAGACCGGCCTCAACGGCCGGTCCATCGGCCGCATCCAGATCTTTGACACCCACAGCGTGCTCGATCTGCCCAAGGGCATGCCCGAGGAAGTGTTCCAGAGCCTGCGCCAGCTGCGGGTGCTGAACAAACCCCTGCAGATCAGCCGCCACCGCGACTGAGATCAACGGCATCGGCCCCTCAGCTGGGGGCCGGCTCCGCCCCGGCTGGACCCCTTGAGATCGGCCCCCCGGTCCTGTTCGGTGAGCGAGAGCTCACGGGAGACCACGCCGGGGATCGCCTCAGGCGCAGAGGCCGGTGACCTCACCCAGGGCGATCGAACTCACCTCCACCAGGCGGAGGGATTCCACCGCCCCCACCAGGCAGCACTGCACCTCAAGGCTTTCCGAGCGCACGAGGGTCTGCAACAGGTCGAAGCGATCCTGCGGAGCCAGTTCGCCGTCCTCGCTCCAGGCGAGGCTCCAGGGGACAGGGGCCGTCATCACGATGCAGCGATGGATCAGGGTTTGCTGACAATGGGACACTACTGGGGCCCGGGGCAGGAGCTACAGGGTCTCTTCAGAACCGCTTCACGCTTCTCCATAACGGCCGCCGGCGTGGTCCTAGGGTTGGGGCTGATTCCAAAGGCGTACAGGCTCCCTTCGGCACCCACAGGCCCAGCCGTCAGCCTCAATCGGCAATCCCGATTCAACTGACAACTCTGGTCCAACTGGCCATCCCTGGGAATCCCGGCATCAGACGAATCGAAGACGCACCCTTTCCCCTGGTGCACTGTTCCAGGCTTTGCTCCATTCAATGACCATCTACGTTGGCAACCTCTCGTTCCAGGCCGAGCGCGAGGACCTGCTTGATCTCTTCGGGCAATACGGCGAAGTCCGCCAGTGCAGCCTCCCCCTCGACCGTGAAACCGGCCGCAAGCGCGGTTTCGCCTTCGTTGAACTCAGCGACGACGCCGCTGAGCAAAAGGCCATCGACGACCTCCAGGACGTGGAGTGGATGGGCCGCATGATCCGCGTGAACAAGGCCACCCCCCGTGAAGGCGGCGGCGGTGGTGGCGGCGGCGGCGGCAACCGCGGTGGTGGCGGCGGCAACCGCGGTGGCGGTGGCGGCTACGGCGGCAACCGCGGTGGCGGTGGAGGCTACGGTGGCGATGGCGGTGGCGGCGGCGGTGGCGGCGGCGGCAACCGCTGGTGATCTGCCCGGCAGGCTGAAGCCCGCCGTGTTCAACGCCCTGACCCCCGGGACCCCTGTCCTGGGGGTCTTGTCATGGCGGCCCCCAATTGCGGCAGTGCCTGCCAGTGGTTGTCCCGCCAATGGTTCCCACACCCACAGTTTCCGCGTCCACCTTTTCCGCGCCGATGGTTTCCGCGCCCATCAGTTCGCCACCCGAGAGCAGCCCCGCCCTGGGGCGGCTGTTCCGCACCCTGCGCCCCCACCGGCGGCAGGTATGGCTGGCGGCCAGCTGCTCGGTGCTCAACAAGCTGTTCGACCTGGCACCGCCGGTGCTGATCGGTCTGGCTGTGGACGTGGTGGTGCAGCAGGACACCGCCTGGCTGGCCCGCTTGGGCGTGACCACCGTGCCGGGCCAGCTGGCGGTGCTGGCGGTGCTCTCCTTTGTGATCTGGAGCGCCGAGTCGCTGTTCGAGTACCTCTATGGGCTGCTCTGGCGCAACCTGGCCCAGACGGTGCAGCACGAGCTGCGCCTGGAGGCCTACGACCACCTCCAGAAACTGGAGATGGGCTTTTTTGAGGCGGGCAGCAGCGGCCGGCTGATGACCGTGCTCAACGACGACATCAACCAGCTGGAGCGCTTCCTCGACCACGGCGCCAACGAGATCCTGCAGCTGCTCACCACCGTGCTGGCGGTGGGCGGGGCAATGGTGGTGCTCTCCCCCACGGTGGCGGGGGTGTCGTTCATTCCGATCCCGCTGATCCTCTGGGGCTCGCTGCGCTTCCAGAAGCGCCTGGCGCCCCGCTACGCGGCCGTGCGCGAGCTGGCCGGCGATCTGGCCAGCCAGCTGAGCAACAATCTCGGCGGCATGCTCACGATCAAGAGCTACACCGCCGAGGCCTGGGAGCTGGGGCGGCTGGCCGAGCACAGCCAGGCTTACCGCCAGGCGAATGGCCGCGCCATCCGCCTCTCCGCGGCGTTCGTGCCGCTGATCCGCTACGCGATCCTGTTCGCCTTCATCGCCATCCTGGTGATCGGCGGCCTGCAGGCCTGGCGCGGCACGATCGCCACCGGCAGCTACGCCTTCCTGGTGTTCATCACCCAGCGGCTGCTCTGGCCGCTCACCACCCTGGGCCGCACCCTCGACGACTACCAGCGGGCGATGGCCTCCACCAACCGGGTGCTCGACCTGCTGGCCACCCCGATCGCCATCCCCAGCGGCGTTCGCCCCCTGCCTCTGGGCCAGGTGAAGGGCGAGCTCAGCTTCGAGGACGTGACCTTCGCCTACGGCGGCCGCGAGCCCCTGCTGCGCCACTTCAACCTGCAGGTGCCGGCCGGCAGCACGGTGGGCATCGTGGGCGCCACCGGCTCGGGCAAGAGCACCCTGGTGAAGCTGCTGCTGCGGCTCTATGTGATCCAGGCGGGCACCATCCGCCTCGACGGCATCCCGATCAGCGAGCTGCGCCTCGACGACCTGCGCCGGGCCATCGGTCTGGTGAGCCAGGAGGTGTTCCTGTTCCACGGCACCGTGGCCGAGAACATCGCCTACGGCAGCTTCGAGGCCCCCCGCGCCGCGATCGAGCGGGCCGCCCAACTGGCCGAAGCCAGCGGCTTCATCGAAGCATTGCCCCAGGGCTACGACACGGTGGTGGGCGAGCGGGGCCAACGCCTCTCCGGCGGCCAGCGCCAGCGCATCGCCCTGGCCCGCGCCATCCTCAAGAACCCGCCGGTGCTGATCCTCGATGAGGCCACCGCGGCGGTGGACAACGAAACCGAGGCCGCCATCCAGCGCTCCCTCGATCTGATCACGGCCGAGCGCACCACCCTGGTGATCGCCCACCGGCTCTCCACCGTGCGCCACGCCGACCGCATCATGGTGATGGAGCAGGGAGTGATCGTGGAGAGCGGCCGCCATGAGCAGTTGATCACCGCCGACGGCGCCTACGCCAACCTCTGGCGCGTGCAGGCCGGCCTGCGGGCCGGGGAGAGGCTGGCCCTGTGAGACGCCCCGACTGTCCGGTTGAACACAGGGGAAACCCGGCGCCGTGCAATAGCGTTGTGCCGATGACCAGGATGCAGGGCCAGCAGCGAAGCCGGCGCACCCGCCGCACCCCGGTGGTGCTGGCGATGGCCCTGGGTCTGGGCAGCGGCCTGCTGCTGGCCTTGCCCCTGGTGGACTGGCTGAGCAGCCACGACCTGGGCAGCAACCCACGCATCACCAACCCCTTCGCCGCCTGGAGCCGGGTGGGTGACCAGGACATCCTGCTGCTCGGCACCGACGAGGAGGGCGGCCTCAGCGACGTGATCGCCAGCCTGCGCATCGACGGCGGGGTCACCAAGGTGACCCAGATTCCCCGCGACACCTACATCGAAGCGGAGGGCTACGGCCCCCAGAAGGTGAATGCCCTCTATCCCCTCGGCGGCACCGACCTGGTGAAGCGGGAGCTCTCCCGCAAGCTGGGCCGGCCGATCAGCCACTACGTGGTGGTGAACCTGGCCGCGATCCGTCGCATGGCCGATGCCCTCGGCGGCATCGAGGTGGACGTGCCCAAGCGCATGGACTACGTGGACAACACCCAGGGGCTGGTGATCGACCTGCAGCCCGGCGTGCAGACGCTGCGGGGCCGCGATCTGGAGGGTTTCCTGCGCTTCCGCCACGACGAGATGGGCGACATCGGCCGGATCGAGCGCCAGCAGCTGGCCCTGCAGGCCCTGTTCCGCAAGCTCACCCGCCCGGAGCAGCTGGTGCGGCTGCCGATGCTGCTGGCCCTGGCCGGCAAGGACGTGCAGACCAACCTGGGTCCGATGGAACTGGGGGGGCTGATCACGGCCATGGGCCCCACCCGCCTGGACGTGGAGCGGCTGGACGGCACCCCGTTCATGCTCGATGGCGTCAGCTACTGGGAGGCCGCCTGGCCCGACCCGGCCGAAGGCCGCGCCAACCGGGACGACTTCGACGGCCGCTACGTGTACTGAGGCCGTGCTCGACGCCGCCCTGGTACGCAACAGCCTCAAGCTGGCGGTTGCGGTCCTGGTCACGGCGGCGATTGCGGTTCACTTCGAGCGCATCGAATTCCTCTGGTACCCGCTGCTGGCGGTAGTGATGGTCGTCGATGACAACGACGACCACACCCTGCAGGCGGCCACCGGCCGGGTGATGGGCACCGTGCTCGGGGGGCTGATCACCTTCCTGGTGCACACCGTGCTGAGCGGCTGGGCGGGGGTACTGGTGTCGTTGGTGGTGATGGTGCCGGCCCTGCAGCTGCTCGGCTGGCAGAGCGCCCTGGGCACGGCGGGGATCACCAGCATCATGTTTCTGATGATTCCCAGCCATGTGGCCATGAACTGGGACTACGTGTTCAACCGCGCCCTCGACACGGCGGTGGGCTGCCTGGTGGCGATCGGGGTGGGGCTGTTGTTCTGGCCGCGCAATGCCCTTGGCGAGATGGCGGAGGCCGATGGGCGGCTGCGCCGCCAGCTCAGCGGCCAGCTGCAGCGCTACAGCAACTGGCTGGAGCGGGGCCACGCCAGGCCAAGCCCCCTCAACCCTGCTCCCCTGAGCAGCGATCTGCAGCGGCTGGAGCAGCTGTTTGGCCAGGAGCGGGCGGGTCCGCGCCGCCGGGTACTGAGAACGAAGCACTGGGAACAACGGCTGCGGCTGTGGCAGCTCACCCATTTCCACTGGCTGGCCTGGGAGCGGCTGCTGGCCGACCTGCCGGAGCCGCCGATCCAGACAGCCGAGCCCCTGCGCCACGCAGTGCTGGGCCTGGGGCAGCAACTGCTGGCAGAGCCGCAGCCCACGCCGCCGCGCCAGCCGCAGCTGTGGCGCCAGCTGGCCGTCGAACAGCAACTGCCGCTGCTGCCCCTGCTGGCCCTGGCCGAGGAGTGGCGGCCCCTACACGCCTGTCTGGGCGGCCTGCGCCGGAACCGCCTGCCGTGATCAACCGCCCCGCCCTGCGCACCGCCGTCACCACAGGTCTGGCCAACGCCTTCGCCAGCCTGTCCGGCGTGCTGGACAGCCAGTACGCCGCCCTGGCGGTGCTGTCGGTATCGACCGGCAGCTATGGCGGCGCGATCGAGCTCGGTCGGCAACGCCTGTATGGCAGCGTGCTCGGGGCCTTGCTGCTGCTGGTGGGCTACGAGGGGCTGAAGGATCTGCCCCTGCCCCTGGGGCTTGCCATCACCCTCGGCAGCCTGCGGCTGCTGGGGGGGCTGCTGCAGCTGAAGGTGGGCTACAAGGTGGGCGGCATGATCATCGTGATGGGCTGGCTGGTGCACGAAGGCAGCCTGGCCAGCTGGCTGCCGCTGCGCTTCTTCTGGACCGCCTTCGGCGTGCTGCTCACCCTGCTGAGCCTGCGGCTGTTCTGGCCGGCCCGCAGCCTCGACCAGATCCTGAACGCCTACGCCGCCCTGCTGGCCCAGCTGCAGCTGGCGCTGCGGCAGCGGGCGGAGGCCCTGCACGGCGTCGCTTCCGGGGGTGAGCACGCTGGGATTGCCCCTCACCCGGTGACCTACCTGGCCCTGCGCAAGCAGCAGATGGTGATGCGCGGCCTCAAGCCCGCCCTGCTGCAGGAGCTGGGCACGATGCCCGAGCGCCATCCCGCCGCCCTGCTGCTGGCCAACCTCGATGGCACCGCCTCGCGGCTGGTGACCCTGGTGCGCGCCATGGAGCGGGCCGCCCCCAGCCGCCAGCCCCTGCCCCAGCTGGGCCAGCTGCACCAGGCCGAGGCCGATCTGCTCGGCGCCATAGCCGGGCAGCTACAGGCCTGGGAGCGGGCGATCCGCGGTCCCGCTGCCGGCGAGCGGGGCTCCGGCCTGCCCCTGCCGCCGCCCGAGCCGCTGGCGCTGCCCGCCAGCTGGCTGGAACTCAACCAGGAACTGAACGATCCCGCCGTGAACACGGCCGCCAGCGAGCGGCTGGAGCGCATCGCCGTGCGCCTGCAGCTCTGCCGTCAGGCGGAGCGGGCCATCCGCGATGGCGAAGCGCGCTGGGCGGCGATCCTGGGGAGGCGCTGAACAAACACCATGAGCCTGGTCACCAGGCTGCTGGAACAGCGCCATGCCTACTACCGGGCCCTGCTCGCCCTGGAGGTGCTGGTGCTGATCGGCCTGCGCGGTCTGCAGGCGGCGCCCCGGCTGGTGAGTGTGTCTACCTGCTGATCTCAGGCCTGGCCGTGCTGCTGGATTCGCCACTGCTGCCGCGCAACCGTCTGGAAGCGCCGCCCAGCGACTCCCTTCCGGCTCGCCTGACCCAGGACGTGGAACGGGTTCTGCTGCAGCGCCGCAAGCTGGCCTGGTACTGGCTGCTGGCAGTAATCCTGGAGGGCTGCTGGCAGGCGGCTCTCCAGTTCAACCCCGCCCTGGCCCTGCACTTGAGCCCAATCCATCTCACGGTGTGGCTCGTGCTGATGTTGAACCTGCTCTGGTGGCTGGTGAAGGCCCTGGCGGAGGAGCCGTATTTCAGCCTCGACCTGGTGATCGGGGCAGCGGCCGGCTACCTGCTGGTGGGCTTCACCGGCGGCATCGTGCTCAATTCGCTGCTCGTGCTGGATCCAACGGCCTTCCACCTGGAGGCCCACGCCCACGCCCTGCCGGATGGGGTGGGCCATGCGCCGGCGATGCTGGGGGCCGCCTTCGCCAGCCTCACCACCATGGGCAGTCCGCTGCTGAACACCGGCAGCCTCACCCTGCTCAGCGCCAGCACGGGCATCACCATCGTGGGGCAGCCGTACATCGCGATCCTGATCGCTGGGATCCTGGGCAAACCCCGGCGCAGCGAGGCCATTCCCGAGGCCGCACACCCTCAGAGACCCCAGGTCAGCGTGTCACGGAAGATAAGGCTCCGCAATCGCTGACCGGCAGCCAGGTGGCTCTTCGCAACAACGCCCTGGCCCTCCTCGTTGCTGGACTCACCGCCACCGCCGGAGCAGCACCGATCGCAGCGCTGCCGGCCCTGGCCCAGCCCAGAACCGAGATCGAACGGCTGGAGCGCAGCTGGCAGCGGCTGGATGCCGAGCTGCGCGCCCTCGACCAGCTGCTGCCGGCGGAACCCGAGCCGGCGGTGCGCGACCTGCTGAGCACCCCGGAGCTGCCCGCCACCCTGCTGCGCGCCAACCAGGCCCCCAGCGGCGACCTGCAGCCCGGCCAGGCCACGCCCGCGCCGCCCCTGGCCCTGCCCAGCCCCGAGCAGCTGCAGCAGGGCAGCATCGCCGGGCTGAGCCTGGAGCAGGCCCTGGCGTTGGCCTTCGCCAACAGCGCCAGCCTGCAGGGCCAGCGGGAGCAGGTGGCCGCGGCCCTGGCCCGCTTCCAGGCTGAGATGGGCAGCTACTGGCCCACCATCAGCGCCTTTGCAAACGGCGGCTACGAGAGCAGCCGCAGCACCGTCACCGCGAGAAAGCCGAACGACAACCTGGGCTATGGCCCGCTGTTTGACCCTGCAGGGCTGCTCACCCCCTCTCCATCAGGCGGGGCACCCGTGCCTACCGCCGGCCCCTTCTATGTGCCCAACGGCGGATCCGCGGCGGACACCTCCGGGGAATGGGGCGTTGAGGGAGGCCTTCAGCTCAACTACGCCCTGCTCGACTTCGCCCGCACACCCACGGTGCGCGCAGCCCGCGCCAGCCTGGAGCAGCAGCGCAACACCTACGCCAACCAGCTGCGCAGCCTCCAGCTGCAGGTGAGTGAGGCCTACTACGGCCTCCAGCAAAGCGAACAGCTGGTGCGCGTGTACGACGCCAACCTGCGCAACGACCTGGTGATCCTGCAGGAGAGTCTTGACCTCAAGCAAGCCGGCCTGGTGCCCCGGCTGGATGTGCTGCGCCGCCGGGCCATCCAGGCCCAGGGGGAGGAGAGCCTGATCCAGGCCCTGGCCGACCGGGCCGTGGCCCGCCGCCAACTGGCCCTGCTGCTCAACCTGCCCGCCAGCGTCACCCCCAGTGCCAGCGACCCGATCTTGGTGCAGCCGCGCTGGCCCCTCGACCTGGAGGCGAGCCTGCTGGCCGCCTACCGGGGCAACCCGGAGCTGGAGGCGATCCTGGCCACCCGATCTGCGCTGGCTCAACAGAGCCAGGCCACGGCGGCAGGACTCTTGCCCAGCCTGTCCCTGTTTGCGAGTGCCGGAGGCAGCAGCTCCCGGACCAGCGTGGACGACATCGATCTGGGCGGAGGAGGCTGCTGCGGTTCCACCCTTCTGCCCCTGAGCACCGCCAACGGCTGGGACTGGTCGGTGGGGCTCACCTTCACCTGGCTGCTCTTCGATGCGGGCACCACCGCCGGCCAGGCCAGGGCGCTCGCCAGACAGGCAGACGCCGCAGCCCAGCTGTACGCCGCCTCACGCAACGGCATCCGCCTGCGGATCGAACAGGCCTTCTTCACCCACGAGGCGAGCCTGGCCAAGCTCAGCTCCGCGCGCAGAGGGGTGGCGGCCGCGCTGGAGGCCTTCCGCGATGTGCGGCTGCGCTACCAGACCGGCCTCTCCAGCGAGATCGATGTGTCGTTCACCCAAGACCAGCTGATCAACAGCCTGGTGCGGCGGCTCAATGCCACGGTGGCGGTGAACGTGAGCTACGCCCGCCTACTGCGGGAACTGCTGCCGATGCCGCGCGATCCAGCCCATCCGGTCAAGCCCCAGCTGCAGCTGCAGGAGTCCAGCAACGCCAAGCCCTGAGCGGAGCTGTCAAATGGCCAACTCCATGCCTGCCCTCAGCCCGCTCTGGCGCAACAGCCTGCGCACCTGGCTGGCCGCCACCCTCACGATCGGGATCCTGCTCTGGGCCGACCGCGGCGGCGTGATGCTGCTGGGGCTGCTGCTGGCGGTGGTGTTCATCAACGACAACGACCTCACGCCCCTGCGCAGCATCGGCCAGATGGTGGCTGGATCCGTGATCGGCATCCTCACCGCCGTGCTGCTGCACAACGTGATCAGTGGCTGGCTGGTCACCGCGATCGGCCTGCTGATCACGGGAGCGCTCGTGCGTGGCCTGCGACTGCTCAAGGGACTGAGCCTCGGCTACCTGAGCTGTTGGGGCCTCGAGGTGATGGGTGATGGCGCGCACTTCAACGCTGCGCTGGTCTTCGATCTGGCTTTCAGCGCGGTGGTGGGCATCGCCATGGCCCAGCTGTCCACCTGGGTGTTCTGGCCGCGCCGGCCGCTGGAGCAGTTACCGCCGCTGGAGCGGGGACTCTGTGAGCTGCTCAGCGAGCAGCTGCTGCAGATGGAGCGCTGGCTGGCCCAGGGGGGCATCCCGCCCCAGGCCCTGCGCTCCCAGACCCTGCTGCCGCCGATCCTGCAGCTGCAGCAACTGCGGGATCAGCGCCAGAGCAGTCCAACACCGAGGCGCGTGCGGCAGCTGAGCTCGCGCTGGGCCCAGACCGGCTTCATCTGGCGCCAGCTGATGCGCCAGTGGCTGCTGCTGGAGCCCCTGCTGCTGGAGCTGCCCGCCCCACTGGAGGCCGACGGCCTGCTCGGCCCAACCCTGCGCGAGCTGGGCCGACATCTGCGGCCCGGCGCTGCGGCTGCACCCCGGAGCGCCGCACCCACGCTGGAGGACTGGTTGCAGCTCGCCCGGCGGAACAACGCCTCCGCCGCCCTGCTTCTGGCCATTGCTCAGCAGTTGGAGCAGCTGCAGCAACTGCTGGGCAGTCGCGCCCTGGTTCGCCAGGCCATCGACCGGAAGCAGGGGGGACTGGCGTGAGCAGCCCCGCCCTGCGCGACACCCTGCGCCTGGCCCTCACCGTGGCGGTGGTGAACGGCTTCGCCTCCCTCACCGGCCTGGCCTTTGCCATCTACGCCTCCATGGCCGTGCTGAGCGTGACGGTGGGCAACTACGGGAACACGCTTGAGCTGGGCCGCCAGCGCCTGGTTGGCACGGCGGTGGGCGCCATCGTGGTGTTCTTCGGCTACCGGGCCTGGGGCACCTTGCCCGTTGTGGTGGCGCTGCCGCTGGCGCTACTGCTGGCACGGCTGATCGCCGGCTCACTTCGGCTCACGGTGGGCTACACGGTGTGCTGCTTCGTGGTGATCTCAGGCTGGCTCACCCATGAGCAGCAGCTCGACAGCTGGATCCCGCTACGCCTGTTCTGGACGGCCTTCGGCATCCTGATGGCCCTGCTGAGCCTGCGCCTGTTTTGGCCCTCCACGGCCAGGCTGCAGCAGCGCCAGGGCCTGCTCCAGCTGCTGGTGGATCTGGGCCACACCCTGCAGGAATCGCTGCAACAGGCTTCCGCCGCCGAGCGCCGCCGAACCATGAGCCAGAGGCTGCGCACGCTGCGCCAGAGCCTGCTCAACCTCCGCACTGAGCGGGTCGGCGCCCTGCGTGAACTCGGGCCCCTGGCTTCGCGGCACCCGGTAGCCCAGATCTGGGAGTTGCTGGATCACGCCTGCGAAAGCCTGATGCTCGACCTCGATGAACTCAACCGCCTGCCGGATCCCCAGTGGCAGAGCCTGGGACTGGAGCACCAGAGGGCCGCAGCCGACGCGTTCAGTGCCGCCTTGGCTGAGCGGCTGCTGGACTGGCAGGCCTCGCTGGGGCGCGCTCTGGAGCTGCAGGCCCCGCCGCAGGCCCCCTTGCCCAGGCTGCCGCCGGAGATTCTGCACAATGACCAGGCGAAGGCCGCCTTCCAGCGGATGCCCCCCCAGCAGCTGCAGCAGGTGGCTGACCGCCTGGTGGTGCTGAACCGCATCGATCACACCATCAGCAGCACGGAACGGCACTGGCGGGCCCTGGTGCGCTGAGCGATCCGATCAGGCCCCCGGCCGCGACGACCACCAGCGCTCGATCCGGTAGAGCAGCACCACCAGCAGCACCACCAGCCAGAACCAGAGCTCGGGCGGGTTGGCATTGAACAGGATCACCAGCAGCACCACCTCGGCCACCAGCCAGGGAAACTCCTGACGCAGCAGCGGGTTACGGATCTGCGGGAGCTTCTGGGGGGAGGTCATGGCAGGGTTCCGGGCTGGCGCAGGGCGGGGCGGTCCCAGCGGCGGTCGATGCGGGTGGTGCGGTAGCCGCCGGTGAGGGAGCGCAGACCGGGAATCACGTAGCTGAGCGGCGAGCGCCACTCCACGTAGGCGAAGGTCTGCACGGTGAGGCCCTCGCGGATCGGGAACACGCCGCTGCCGCCCGAGAGGGTCCAGCGGAAGCCATCCACGCTGGCGGGATCCTTCTCCAGCTCGATGTCGGCGCGCATCACCGGACCGTTCTTGGTGAGCTCCTGGGCGAGCTGGGGGTTGCCGATGGTGGTGGAGATGTCCTCCTCGGTGGCGGGCAGGGTGAGCACCTCGCCCACCTTGCCCACGATGCCTCCGAAGCGGCCGCGCTGGTTCCAGAGCGGCACCACCTCCACCGGCAGGCCCGGGGGCAGGCGGCGGGCGTCGGCGGGGGCGAAGTAGGACACCGCCTTGAGGGGCCGGTCGCCGGCCTGGGGGCGATCCGGCCGGCCGATCGTGCCCAGGCGCTGGCCGGTGCTCACCGTCTGGCCAGGGATTACCTGCAGGTCGAGCACCCGGCCGTCGCGCTCGGCCAGCACCTTGCCGTCGTAGGCGATCTTGGCCTCGGTGACCTGGATCTCACGCCTGAGGTCGTCGATCTGGTAGCGGCGCTGCAGGGCCTGGGTTTCGATCTCCAGCTTCACCTGCTCGTAGTTGGTGACCACCTCCTTTTCCTGGATGCGAATGTTGTCCAGGTTCACGCCGGTGCTGGTGAGGCCCTGTTCCGCGCCCACCACCTCCGAGGAGAGGGGGGCCACCACCTCCCGTTTGGCGAGCCACTCCAGGTTGCGCAGCTTGGAGGCGTAGGTGTCCTGCAGCTGGCCGTAGCGCTGGCGGTCGTTGGCGAGCTTGGCCAGGGAGGTCTCGATGGAGCGCCGCTCGGTGCTGAGGCGTTCGGCGTCCCGTTGATCGAGCTGGGCGTTGTGGCGCTCCAGCTGGCGCAGGTTGCCGCGCTGCTGCTCCAGCTGGCGCTCCAGCACCGGCAGGTAGAGGCGCATCAGCACCTGACCGCGCCGCACCGTGTCGCCCACCTTCACCTGGATGTCGCGCACCTGACCGCCGGCGCGGGCGTCGAGGATGCCGGCGTTGTCGGGGTAGATCAACACGCCGGTGCCGCTCACCTGGGTGGGCACGGGCCAGAGCAGGGCCCAGAACCCCAGGGCGCAGGTCACCGCCGCCAGGCAGAGGCCCACCTGGGCGTGATCGGAGAGCCCCGCTATGGCTGGGGCTGGGGGCTGGCTCATGGGCGCAATCATGCTGGAAGCCCGGCAACTTGTCAGCCCAGGCAGCCTTGTCAGCCCGAGCAGCCTTGTCAGCCGCCGGTCTCGATCCAGGCGCGCAGGGTGGCCAGCTGCTCCGGCAGGGGGCCGGTGGGGGGGTGGACCCGCTTGAGGTAGTCGAGGGCGTCGATGAAGGAGAGGCGGCGGCGGCGGATCAACCAGGCCATGCACACCAGGGGCGAGCGCTCCACCCCCGCCAGGCAGTGCACATACACCGGGCCCAGGGGAGCCAGTTCGGCCAGCTGCTCCACGGCCTGGCCGAACTCGCCCAGCTCCGGCGGGCGGCCGGCCTTGTGGTCGGGCAGCACGCAGCGGCGCCAGTGGAAACGCTCGGCCAGCCCGGGGGGAGCCGGAGCCTCCTGCTCGCCGCAGAGACTGAGCACGGCCACCAGGCCCTGCTCGCGCAGATCATCCAGGTGCTGCTCCACCAGAGGAGCGGGACCCACCGCCAGCTCGCCGCGCAGCACCCAGCTGGGTTGGAGCATCAGCGGTTGTCGTTGATCAGATCCAGGAGGGTCCAGGCGTTCACCAGCCCGCTGAGCGGCGTGGTGATGGCGCCGATGGCATCGCTGGTCTTGGCCAGGGCGCTGCGGTTCACGATCACGGTGTCGCGGTCGCGCAGGGGGGGGTTCTTGGCGTTGGAGGCCCCCTGGCTGTAATTGATGCGGAAGCGCTCGCGGGTGGCGGTGCCGTTGCGGTTGATGCGCACCAGCTCCACATCGCTGGTGTTGGCGCGCCATGCTGTCGGTCCACCGGCCGCCAGGATGCCCTGGATCAGAGGGGTGTTGGCAGGCACGGAGATGGTGCCGGGGCCCTTCACCTCTCCCACCACGTTCACCGAGATGGTGGTGGGGGCCAGGGTGGTGGAGGAGAGCTCGATGGCCTCGGGCACCGGCTCCTCGGCCTTGAGCACGCGGATGGTGTCGCCGTCGAACAGCAGGGGGTTCTGGGCCAGGTCGCCGTCGAACACCAGGCTGAGCAGGTTGAGGCGGGTGCGCTTGAACAGGGCGCGGTCGCCGGGCAGACGGCGCTGCAGCACCACCTGGCGCAGGTCGGCCTGGTCGGTGATGCCGCCCGCCTTCTGGATGGCATCCACCAGGGTGGGCAGGCCGGAGATGCCTACGGCCGCCTCCGTTTTGGAGGCCTCCGAAGTGGTGAGGGTGTAGATGCCCTGGCGTTCCACCTGACCCACCACGGCCACCCGCAGGGGACGGGGGGTTGTGACGCTGAGCTGGAGGTCGGGGCGCAGCAGCTGGCGGGCATACAGCGACTGCAACCAGAGGCTGGCCTGGGAGAGGGTGAGGCCGGTGAGCCGCACGCTGCCCAGCAGGGGCAGGCTGGCGGTGCCGTCGTTGAGGATCTGCAGGGTGGATGAGAGCTCCGTTTCAATCAGGAAACGCACACTCAGGCCATCACCCGGTCCGAGGATGTAGGCGTCGTCCTGGAGCAGCTCCGGCGAGAGCTCGGCAGAGGTGGGCGACTGCATCACCCCCAGACTGCTGGCCCCCGCTGGCGCCACAGGAACCTGGGCCAGGCCTGGCAGGGGAACCAGGGCAGCCAGGCCAAGTACAGAAAGGACAGAGCAGGTACGACGACGCAACGACATCCGTGATCAGCGTGACCATGCTCGATAGGTGCCCAGAGGCTAACCCGGAGCAGAAGCGAACGGGATTGAGGCAGGACAGCTACATTGCTGCAGCACATTGCGCGATGTCTTGACCTCTCCAGCGTCCACGTCAGCAGCGATGAGCGTGGTGGCTGGCCTGGCCCTGACACTCCAGCCCGTGGCAGCCATGGAGCAGGCGATCCGCGTCGAGAGCCCTTCGGGTCCCCTGCCGGGCCCACCGGCGATCCGTCCGCCAATCCCTCCTCTTGGGCAGAGGGAGGCGACCAGGGAACCGAGCGCCCCGCCGCGCTGGGAGCTGGTGGAGCAGGAGCCGCCGTCCCGCTGGGCCGCACCCAGCGCCACCAGCCCCACGGCGGCGGCGGCCAGTCCCGCCCCCCCCAGCGCCCTGAACTGGCAGCTGGTGGTGCCGCCTGTCGCCGAATCCCCAACCCAGCCCCCGGCAGCCCGACCGGAGATCGCCTCCGCACCCACCTGGGAGCCGATCCTGCCTGGCGAGGAAATCACAAGCGCCGATGTGGCCCGCGAGGTGGAGGCCGAGGAGGCCGCCCGCCAGCAGGCTGCGGCGGAGCTGGAGCCCGAGCCGCCCCAGCCCACCTTCGGGGGCTTCCGCGATCTCTACCGGGGCGAGCGCTGGTATCCCTCAATCAGCACGATCGTGCCGATGGGCTTCGGCCCCTCCGGCTTCATGGCGGGCATCGGCTTCTCCGGTGCCGACTGCCGGCCGGAATCACGCACCTGCACCCTCTACTCCAGCGTGAGCGCGGAATCGATCCGGGAGGTGGGGGAAGCCGTGCTGGATGGCTACCTGGGCTTCGGGGATTCCAGCAGGAGCGTGGGAGTTCTGATCACCCAGACATCCGGTGCCACCTTCCGTGCCAGCCAACGGGGCACTCTTTTTGAGCGGATGCAAACCGGCTTTGCCCTGAGCCGCAATTTCGGCCCCGACACGGCCCTCAAACTGGGCGCGGAGGGAGCCCTTCCCTGGGATCAACAGGAATACGAACAGGCCTTCAACATTGAAGTGCCAAAGAGCGCCTTTGCCGTGATCTCCCATCGCATCAGGCTGAATGGCGACGCGGCCGAGGGGCTGACTGAGGCCGACACCGAAGCGGACCGCAATCGGAATCGCATCCGCTGGTTTCCGGACTTGTATCTCACGGCAGGCCTGGGCAATGGGGTGTTCCGTCCCAGCGATGCGGTGATCCGCTCCCAGATCCAGGAGGTGAAGCGAGCCGGCTGCTGGAATGCGCCCTGCTCCAATGAACGGGTCAGGCGAGCCCTCACCCAGGGCACCGAATGGGGCACCCCCTATCCGATCGGAGCCATCGCCCTGGCAATCACCGACCAACTCAATCTGATCACCGAATGGACGGGCCGCAATCTCAATCTCTCCCTGAGTGTTCAGCCCTTCAGGAACATCGGCTTCACGATCACGCCGGGAATCGGCAATCTGGTGCGCAACAGTGACTACAACAATGGCTTCGCCAAGGACAACATCGATTGTCAGGGGTGTGATTTCGGCAATGCCGTTACCGATCGGCCGATCTTCTACCTGCGCTCGATGATCAGTTTCCGCTTCTAGTGTCATCCACCCAGCCCCCCCAGCAGCAGCAACCCGGGCGACGCCCGAAAGGCCGCCAGCGGGGCCGCCAGCGCGCCCGCCAGCTGTTCTGCCCGGCCCACCCGGAGCAGCGGATCAGCGGCGACGGCCGCCGCTATCTGCTGCATTTGCTCACGTCGGAGGAGTTGCGCCAGCGGGGGATGGGCGACAAGCGGGCCCGGCTGGTGATCCAGAGCTATCCGGTGCTGGTGCTGCACAACGAGTGGCTGGAAGAGCTGCATTGCCCGACGTGTGGGCTCAGCCGCTGGTGTCACGTGGTGAGGCGCGAGGACAGCAGCTTTGCGGTGCGCTGGGCGCCGCGGGAGCTGTGGGAGCAGGTGGCCCATGTGGATCCCCTGGTGCCCAACCCGAGCGTGGGCGAATTCACCCGCCGCCAGGCCCGTGCGGGTGGACGGCGCCGGGATGGGGGACGGCTGTTCGATCCGGGCGTCCAGGGTGGCCAACAACGCGGCTGAACAGGCCGGAAACAGCTTTACACTCACTCCACAACGCCTGCCGCCGTGACCAGCACCCTCCCCCCGAACAATCTTCCGGCAACGGCGAACACGGCCACGGTGGCGATCAGCCCATCGCCCTATTTCGCTCCACAGCCGGTCGCTGAAACGGGGGATGAGGGATTTTCACTGCAGAAATTCCTGCGCACGGTGCGCAGGCGGCAACGCACCTTCATCGCCACCCTGGTGCTGGTGTCTGCCGCCTCCACGGCCTGGCTCACCTATCAGCGCGTCGTGCACCCGGTGTACCAGGGCGCTTTCGGGCTGCTGGTCACCGACCCGGTGAGCCCCACCACCTCGGGGGGCACAGGCAACGCCACAAACAATCCCAACACCAACGGCTTGTCCAGCCAGATCGGCGCCGTGGCGTTGAACCGCACCTCCCAGGACATCCCCACGCTGATGCGGGTGCTGGAAAGCCCCACCGTGCTGGAACCGGTGTTCGCCCAGCTGCGCAGCCAGTGGCCGGGTGAGCGCCTGCCCATGATCGAGGTGCAGCAGTACAACGCCGACCGTGCGGGCCAGAGGGCTCCTGCGGGAATCCTCAGCGTTCAGGTAACCGGCAGTAACCCTGCCGTGCTCGCCTCAGCTTTGGAACTGGCCCGCGACACCTACCTGAAGTGGTCGCTCAAGCAACGGCGGGAGCGGCTCCAGCAGGCCGTGGCCTTCCTGGGCGAGCAGGCACCCGAACTGCAGGCCAAGGCGAGCCGGATCCAGCGCCAGGTGCAGGATTTCCGCCTGCGGCACCGGCTGCTCCAACCCGAGGCCGAGGCCACGGCCACCCGCACCCAGGTGGACACGCTGCGCAACCAGCTGATCCAGCAGCGGGCGGAGATCAGCCGGCTGGAGCGGCTGCGCAGTGATGTGGCGGCCGGTCGGCTGGTGA
>JBBASN010000008.1:0-37906 GCA_040399225.1 Prochlorococcaceae cyanobacterium
TGCCGAAGCGGGTCACCATCTGGCGGGCGATCGAGGCCACCTGCTGGATGTCGCCGCCGGCGCCCGTTGTCACCTCGGCATGGCCGAACACCACATCTTCCGCAGCCCGTCCCCCCAGGGCACCCATGATCCGGGCGCGCAGCTGGGCCTTGCTCACCAGCATCTGTTCCTCGTCGGGGGAGAACCAGGTGAGGCCCTGGGCCTGGCCGCGGGGAATCAGGGTCACCTTCTGCACGGGGTCGTGGGCCTTCACCAGGGTGCCCACCAGGGCATGGCCCACCTCGTGGTAAGCGATCAGCCGCTTGCTGCGGCCGTCGGTGAGGGGCTTGCCCTCCATTCCGGCGATCACCCGGTCCACCGCGTCGTCGATCTCGGCCAGGGTGGTGGCCTCCTTGCGCCGGCGCGCCGTAAGAATCGCCGCCTCGTTAAGCAGGTTGGCCAGGTCGGCCCCGGAGAAGCCAGGGGTGCGCCGGGCAATGGTCTCCAGGCTCACGTCCTCGGCCAGCTTCTTGTTGCGGCTGTGCACCTTGAGAATCTCCATCCGGCCCTTGATGTCGGGCACGTCCACCATCACCTGGCGGTCGAAACGGCCCGGTCGCAGCAGGGCCGAGTCGAGCACGTCGGCCCGGTTGGTGGCGGCGATGATGATGATGCCGCTATTGCCCTCGAAGCCGTCCATTTCGGTGAGCAGCTGGTTGAGGGTCTGCTCGCGCTCGTCGTTGCCGCCGCCCACACCGGCGCCTCGCTGGCGGCCCACGGCGTCGATCTCATCGATGAAGATCAGGCAGGGGCTGTTTTCCTTGGCCCGCTTGAACAGGTCGCGCACACGGCTGGCACCCACGCCCACGAACATCTCCACGAACTCCGAGCCGGAGAGGGAGAAGAAGGGCACGCCGGCCTCACCGGCGATGGCCTTGGCCAGCAGGGTCTTGCCGGTGCCGGGAGGGCCCACCAGCAGCACCCCTTTGGGGATCTTGGCACCCACGGAGGTGAAGCGCTCCGGGGTCTTGAGGAAGGTCACCACCTCCTCTAGGTCCTGCTTGGCCTCCTCCACCCCGGCCACGTCGTTGAACTTCACACCCGTTTCGGCCTCCATGGCGAAGCGGGCCTTGGTCTTGCCGAACTGCATCGCCTGGCCAGGGCCACCGGGCATGCCATTGCCGCGACGGGACAGGAAGATCAGCGAGCCGATCAGCAGCAGCGGGAACAGCAGGTTGCCCAGGATGCCCAGGGCCGGCGGCGTCTGGCGCGGTGGATGGATGTCGAAGCTGATGCCCTGCTCCTTGAGGTTGTTCACCAGTTCGGGGGCCAGGCCGGGCAAATCCACCCGCAGGCGCTGCACCCGGTTATCCAGATCCGGATCCACCACTTCGATCACGGCGTTGCGGCCGCCGTCGTGGATGTCCACGGCGGTGACCCTGCCTGCCTCGACGTAGTCGAGGAAGCGGCCGTAACTCATGCGAGCCACGGCGGTGTTGCGCGGAGCCGCCGTGGGTGCATTGGGGCCGAGGTTGCCGCTGCGCAGGACCTGCAACCCGAGGAATGCGACCACTGCCAAGGGCAGGAGCCAGAGAGCCAGAACACGCCAGCGCTGATTCATAACTGAGACACTTTCTTAACAACTGTAACGGGGACGGCTCTGCATTCCGCTGCCTGGCCTGCCCCCGTTCAGCCCGCTCAGCCGGCAGCGGCCCAGGACTCCAGCAGTTCATCCTGAACGAGGCCGGCCACCGCCTCCAGGGGCGACTGGCTGGCGCCGGGCTCAATCACCAGATCCCTGGCCGGGATGGTCTCGATCAGCTCAGGCCCCCCAAGGCCGTGGGTCCAGATCTCCAGGTCGGCATCCGCCGGACAGGCGAAGCTGAGCAGCTCAAAGGGAAACACCACCCTCTCCAGGAAGAAGGTGTCGCCTGCGAAGCAACGGGCGATCACCATCCGGTCACTGCTGTTCCGATATCCGCATGCCAGCTGGTCCAAGGGAGGCATTGATCGTAGGTTTGACCACTTAGGCATCGAGAGCGCGTGGCTTTGGTGCCCGATGCAACCTTTTGGCCGATCTGGCCTGAGCTTTAAGCCTTTCTTTCGTTTCAAACTTGTCCAGCCTGTCGCCGGGCTCGGGCTCAGAGGCTGCGCAGGGCCACGATCGGGTCGAGCTGGGCTGCTCGGCGGGCCGGGACCACCCCGAAAAACAGACCGATCGAACCGGACAGGAGCACCGTGAGCAGCACGGTGCCGCTGCCGATCGCCGCCGGTAGGGGGGTCACCACCCCCACCAAGCTGACGGCGCCGATGCCCACGGCGGTGCCGATCGCGCCCCCCAGGCTGGCCAGCACCAGCGACTCCACCAGGAACTGCAGCAGCACATCGCCGCTGCGGGCACCGAGGGCCTTGCGCAGCCCGATCTCGGCGGTGCGCTCACTCACCGACACCAGCATGATGTTCATGATGCCGATGCCGCCCACCAGCAGCGACATACCGCCGATGGCCGCCAGCATCAGGGTGAGACCGTCGGTGATCGTGCTCACGATCGTCAGTGCGTCCTTCTGGGAGCGCACGGCGAAGTCGTCGTCGCGCAGGATGCGATGGCGCTGACGCAGCAGGTTGGTGATCTGGAAGGCGGCGGCGTTGGTGCTGTCGGCGTCCCGGGCCTCCACGCTGATGAAATTGAGGCTGATGCCGTAGGTGGGATCCCGGCCTGAGAGCTGGTTCACCATCGTGCTCAGCGGGATGTAAGCGTTCTCGTCCTGGTTCTGACCGAACACCGCCCCCTTCGGCGCCAGCACGCCGATCACCTCAAAGGCCTGGTTACGGATCCGCAGGGTGCGCCCCAGGGCCTCCTGGGCCGGGAACATCTTGGCGGCCAGGTCTGGACCGATCACCACCAGGCTGCGGGCCCCCTCCAGATCGCTGGCGCTGAAGAAGCGGCCCTGCTCCATCTCGAACTGGCGCACCGGCAGGAACTCCGGCGTCACCCCCAGCACGGAGGCGCTGGTGGTGAGGCCACCCACCTGCAGCACCTCGCTGAGGGTGATCTGGGGAGCCACCCGGCTCACGCTGGGAACCTGCTCGGCGATCGCCTTGGCGTCCTCCAGCACGAGGGTCTTGGGAAAGTCGATGCCCTGGCGGCGGGTGTCGTTGTTGCCGGGCACCACGAACAGCACGTTGGCGCCGAGATTGCTGAGCTGGCCCTCAGCCAGGTTCTGGGCGCCGCGGCCAACCCCCACCAGGGTGATCACCGAGGCGTTGCCGATCACGATGCCCAGCATGGTGAGCAGGCTGCGCAGGCGGTTGGCGCGCAGCGTGGAGAGGGCCATCCCCACCGTTTCGCCGACTGGGAGCTTGGGGGCCATGGCGGGGGCAGCTGGAGCTGGTTGCCGAAGGGTTGCCTAGACGATGGCGCCCTTGCCGTCGGAATCGTGGCTGCGGGCGCTGAGATGCACTTCGCCACGTACCAGGTCGAGGGTCACGATCTCGCCCTGCTGCAGGCTGGCGATCGCATCGCTCACCCCCACGATCGCCGGGATGCCGGTGCGCTGGGCGATCTGGGCTGCATTGCTGTCTTCGCCGCCACACTCGGCAATCACGGCCTTGGCCTTGCGGAAGGCCTCCTCGTAGGCGGGGGTGGCCTCGCGCAGCACGAGGATCTCGCCGGTCTGAATCGCAGCGGCCGCTTCAGGGCTGTCCACCAGCCGCACCCGGCCGCTCACCGAGCCGTTGCCGATGCCCAGGCCCTTGTTGAGCACGGCAGCCACGATGCCCACCTTGATGAAGTCGGTGGAGCCGCTCACTCCGGAGAGGGTGCCGGCGGTCTGCACCACCAGGTCGCCGTCCTGGAGGAAGCCGAGCTCGCGGGCCATGCCGGTGGCCAGGCTGAAGGTGCTGGTGGTGGAGGTCTGTTCCTGCACCAGCAGGGGATTCACCCCCCAGCAGAGCTGCAGCTGGCGAGCCACCTTGGTTTCACTGGTGATGGCCAGGATCGGCGTGCTGGGACGGAACTTGCTCACGTTGCGGGCGGTGCCGCCGCTCTTGGTGAGGGGGAGGATGGCCGCTGCGTTGAGGTTGCGGGCGATGGTGCTCACCGCCTGACAGATGGCATTGGGAATCGTCGTGGCCATGCGGCTGTCGATCACCCGCTGGGGGTAGTCGCGCTCGATCCGCCGCGCGATCGTGGCCATGGTGGCCACTGCCTCCACCGGGAAGTCGCCCACGGCGCTCTCATTGGAGAGCATCACGGCGTCGGTGCCGTCCAGGATGGCGTTGGCCACGTCGCTCACCTCGGCCCGGGTGGGTCGGGGACAGCTCACCATCGAGTCGAGCATCTGGGTGGCGGTGATCACCGGAATGCCCAGGCTGTTGGCCTTGCGGATCAGTTCCTTCTGCAGCAGGGGCACCTCCTCGGCCGGCATCTCCACCCCCAGGTCCCCCCGGGCCACCATCACCCCGTCACAGAGCAGCAGGATGTCATCGATCTGGTCGATGGCTTCGAACTTCTCGATCTTGGCCACCACCGGCGTGCTGGCCCCTTGGCTGGCGATCAGCTCCTTGATTTCCAGCAGGTCGGAGGGGTTGCGCACGAAGCTGAGGGCCACCCAGTCCACGTCTTGCTGCAGGCCGAAGGCCAGATCGGTTTTGTCCTTGTCGGTGAGGGCGCGGATCGAGAGCTGCACATCGGGGAAGTTCACCCCCTTGTTGTTGGAGAGAACGCCGCCCACCGTCACGCGGCATTGCAGGGTCTGGCTGGGTTGGTCCACGTCCACCACCACCATCTCCACCCTGCCGTCATCGAGCAGGATGCGGCTGCCATTCAGAACCTCATCGGCCAACTTCTCGTAGGTGACCGTGGCGATGCTGCGGTTGCAGGCCACATCCCGGGATGTGAGGGTGAAAGGATCACCCTTGGCCAGGGTGATGGGCCCATCGACAAACCGGCCCAGGCGGATCTTGGGGCCCTGCAGGTCCTGGAGGATGCCGATATGCACCCCCAGCTCGACGGACACCTGGCGGATGGTGGCGATCCGGGCGGCGTGCTCGCTGTGGTCGCCGTGGGAGAAGTTCAGGCGGAAGGTGGTGGCGCCTGCGGCGATCAGCTCGCGCAGGCGTTCCGGTGATTCGGTGGCTGGCCCGATCGTGGCCACGATCTTGGTGCGACGCATGAGATCGGGCTTGTGCATCGGCACCCCTTCGTTAGGCCGAAACTACCATCGGCCCTGTCCCACGGTGATCCCACTTGGATTTCAGCACCTATCAACAGCGCAGCCGTGAGACAGCCCGCTACCCCGATGTGGGTGCCAATCCGATCTATCCCACCCTGGGGCTGTGCGGCGAAGCCGGCGAGGTGGCCGACAAGGTGAAGAAGGTGATCCGGGATCAGCAGGGAGCCTTCTCCACCGACACCGTGGCAGCCCTGAAACTCGAGCTTGGCGATGTGCTCTGGTACGTGGCCCAGCTGGCCAGTGAGCTGGGTCTGGATCTGGACGGTGTGGCCCAGGCCAACCTCGACAAACTGGCCAGCCGCTCCGCTCGTAACGTGATTGCTGGCAGTGGGGACGATCGGTGAGTGCCATGGCCCAGGTCTGTCCTGTTGGAGCTGCCCGGGTGCGCCCCTGGGTTCGCTGGCTGGCGGGGCTGTTCCTGGCGGTGACGTTGCTGCTGGGCGTGCCCGGGCCCGGGGATGCAGCCGAGCTGCGGGTCAGTGAGGTGACCCTCGAGCCGTGCCCGCGATCGGATGTGGCGGCCCAGCCGGATCAGAATCGCTCCAGCAGTGCCCGTTGCTATGCCTTGCGGGGGATTGTGGAGAACCCTGGCCGCCACACGGTGGTGGACACGGACGTGTACGCCCGCATCCTCGATGCCAGCGGGGAGCCGGTGCTGCAGAACCGCACCCGGGTGGGTGGCATCGGTGATGTGCCACCAGGGCGCTCCCCATTTGCCTTGCGCCTGGCTGTGCCGGCCGGCACACCTGATCCCCTTGGCTTCACCAATGTGAAGGCCAGGGGATTCAGTGCGCCCGTGCGCACCCGGGCAGCGGCAGACGATGAGCTTCTGCCCCTGGAGCAGGCCCTTCAGCCCTGAGCCTCCCCGGAGCACCTGGCCTGATCAATACAGGCCTGCCATCACACTCACGCTCGCCGTACCCAGCAGCTGCTGGCCGAGATTCAGCGCCAGGAAAGCCAGGATGGCCGAGAGGTCCAGCCCGCCGATGGGCGGGATCAGCCCGCGAAAGGCATTGAGATAGGGGTCGGTGATCGAACTCACCGTGCTCAGCACGGGATTGCTCCAGTCCATGTTCGGGAACCAGCTGAGCAGCACGCGCACCAGCAGGATCAAGGAATAGATCTCAAGGGTGCGGCTGAGCACGCTCAGCAGGGTGGCGAGCACTTCCATGATTGTGGGTATGGGGGCGAGACGTCTGGTCGGGGCTGCGGCAACTCTATGCAGCCCGCCTGGGCTCGTTGGCCTGCTGCTCGGGCCGAACGGCAAAGGTGCGGTGGAACTTCTCGCTCAGACTGAGCCAGTACGATCGCCCTTCGCTCTGCCGGCGGCGCTCGATGAAATTCTGGGCTAGCAGCTCCTTGATGTGGTCGTAGGCACCGGAGCCGCGCAGCTCCACCAGTTCCGACTGCAGGATGCGCTTCTTCAAGGCGATTGTCGCCAGGGTGCGCAGGGATGCCGTGGAGAGATCCACAGGCAGCAGGTTCTGCACTAGATCGGTAAGGCTCTCGCGCAGCTGCAGGCTGAAAGTGTTGCCTTCCTGGCGGATCTCCAGGGCTGTGTCGCGATGGGCGTAGTCGGCCATCAGCGTGATCAGGGCCAGCTCTGCCTCGTCTCGCTCAACCCCGGCGATGCCGGCCAGATCAACCAGACTCAGGGGTCGGCCCTTCAGGTAGAGGATCGCCTCCAGCCTGGCCGCCAGGGAGATGCCCGGCTGGGGGGATGTCACTGCTGGCGTCTCCTGGCTGGTCGTTTCAGGGGCCGGGTTGATGGGGGGATCCTGTTCAGGACTCCAGTCGTGCGGCAAGCGTGTCTCCCGCGACCGATGGCGGCAAGTTACCGCAGGCTCCCAGCCGGTGGAACGGCCCCCAGAAACAGCTGATAGGCAGGATTGGCTGATTCATCCAAATATTGGTAGCCGAGGCCGTCGAGGAAGCTCTGCCAGGCTGCCTGTTCAGCGTCAGGCACCTGCACACCCACCACGATCCGGCCCACGTCGGCTCCGTGGTTGCGGTAGTGAAAGATGCTGATGTTCCAGCTGGGGTGGAGGCTGGTGAGAAAGCGCATCAGTGCCCCGGGGCGCTCCGGGAACTCGAAGCGGTAGAGGAGTTCCCGCTGCTCGGCTCCCGCCGCCTGCAGGGGCAGACGCCCGCCCACCATGTGGCGCAGATGCAGCTTAGAGAGCTCGTCGTTGGAGAGGTCGAGGCAGGGGAAGCCAGCCGCCCGCACGTCGTGGATCAGGTCCTGCTCATCGCGGCTGCCGCTGGTCTGCACCCCCACGAAGATGTGGGCCCGGCTGGGGTCGGCCAGGCGATAGCTGAACTCCGTGAGGTTGCGATCGCCGAGCAGGGTGCAGAAGCGGCGCAGGCTGCCCGGTTGCTCGGGGATCTCCACCGCCAGCATCGCTTCGCGGTCCTCGGCGATCTCGGTGCGCTCGGCCACGAAGCGCAGCCGGTCGAAGTTCATGTTGGCGCCACAGGCCACGGCCACCAGGGTGCGGTTCTGCAGCCCACGGCTGTGCACGTCCGCCTTCAGCCCGGCGATGGCCAGGGCGCCGGCGGGCTCGAGGATCGAGCGGGTGTCTTCGAACACGTCCTTGATCGCCGCGCAGATGGCGTCGGTGTTCACCGTCACCATCCGATCCACGTAGCGCTGGGCGAGGGCGAAGGTGTGTTCCCCCACCTGGCGCACCGCCACGCCATCGGCGAACAGCCCCACCTGCTCCAGGCGCACCCGCTGGCCGGCGGCCAGGGAGCGGGTCATGGCATCGGCATCCACCGGCTCCACCCCCACGATCTCCACCTGGGGCCAGAGCGCCTTCACGTAGGCGGCGATCCCGCCGATCAGGCCGCCGCCGCCTACGGCCACATAGATCGCGTCCGGTGGGGTGGAGCACTGGCGCAGCACCTCCAGGGCGATCGTGCCCTGGCCGGCGATCACGTCCGGGTCGTCAAAGGGGTGAATGAAGCTGAGCCCGGCCTCGGCCCCCAGCCGCTGGGCTTCGCCGCAGGCGTCGTCATAGCTGTCGCCGTGCAGCACCACCTCAGCGCCGCGGGCTGCCACCGCTTTCACCTTCACCTCCGGAGTCGTGACCGGCATCACGATCACCGCCCGGCAGCCCAGCCGCTGGGCCGCCATCGCCACCCCCTGAGCGTGGTTGCCGGCACTGGCGGCAATCACGCCGCGCTCCAGCTCAGCCTGGCTCAGGCCCACCATTTTGTTGTAGGCGCCACGCAGCTTGAAGCTGAACACGGGCTGGAGGTCCTCCCGTTTGAGCAGCACGCGGTTGCCGAGCCGGACCGAGAGATTGGGGGCGGGATCGAGGGGCGACTCGATCGCCACCTCGTACACCCGGGCCCGCAGCACCCGCTGCAGGTAACCGTGGGAATCGGGCGGCGCCGGAGGGGAAGTCTCACGCATGCTCCCAGTGTCGCAATCGGCACCAGCCCGTCGCCGGCACCTTCTAGATTGCAGCCCACCTCAGGGGCCGTGATGCATCTCAGCGAGCTGACGCACCCGAATCAGTTGCACGGGCTCAGCATCGCCGAACTGGAGGCGATCGGCCGTCAGATCCGCGAACGTCACCTCGAGGTGGTGAGCACAAGCGGTGGGCATCTCGGTCCCGGCCTTGGGGTGGTGGAGCTCACCCTCGCCCTCTATCAGACCCTCGATCTCGACCGCGACAAGGTGGTGTGGGACGTGGGCCACCAGGCCTACCCCCACAAGCTGATCACAGGCCGCTACCAGCAGTTCCACACCCTGCGCCAGAAGGGCGGCGTGGCGGGCTACCTCAAGCGCTGCGAGAGCCGCTTCGACCACTTCGGCGCCGGCCACGCCAGCACCTCGATCTCGGCGGCCCTGGGCATGGCCCTGGCCCGCGATCGCCGGGGTGAGGATTTCAAGTGCGTGGCCGTGATCGGCGATGGCTCCCTCACTGGTGGCATGGCCCTTGAAGCCATCAACCATGCCGGCCACCTGCCCCGC
This sequence comes from Prochlorococcaceae cyanobacterium, assembly GCA_040399225.1. Classification (GTDB taxonomy): domain Bacteria; phylum Cyanobacteriota; class Cyanobacteriia; order PCC-6307; family Cyanobiaceae; genus NIES-981. The sequence continues at coordinate 9,196 of JBBASN010000008.1, forward strand.
ACCCGGCTGCTGGTGGTGCTCAACGACAACGACATGTCGATCAGCCCGCCGGTGGGAGCCCTGAGCACCCACCTCAACCGCATGCGCCACAGCCGGCCGCTGCAGTTCCTGCAGGACAACGCCGAGGAGGCCATCAAGCACCTGCCCTTCATGCACGGCGAACTGCCGCCTGAACTCAAGAACCTCAAGGAGAGCATGAAGCGCCTGGCGGTGCCCAAGCTGGGAGCGGTGTTCGAGGAGCTGGGCTTCACCTATATGGGCCCCGTGGATGGCCACGACATCGCCGGCATGATCCGGGTGTTTCACCAGGCCCACGAACATGACGGCCCGGTGCTGGTGCATGTCGCCACCACCAAGGGCAAGGGCTATCCCTACGCCGAGGCCGACCAGGTGGGCTATCACGCCCAGAGCGCCTTCGATCTGGCCACCGGCAAGGCCTACCCCTCCAGCAAGCCCAAGCCCCCGAGCTACAGCAAGGTGTTCGGCCAGACCCTGGTGAAGCTGTGTGAGCAGGATCCCACGGTGGTGGGCATCACCGCTGCCATGGCCACCGGCACCGGCCTCGATCTGCTCGAGAAGGCCCTGCCCCACCAGTACTTCGACGTGGGCATCGCCGAGCAGCACGCCGTGACCATGGCGGCGGGCATGGCCTGTGAGGGTCTCAGGCCCGTGTGCGCGATCTACAGCACCTTCCTGCAACGGGCTTACGACCAGCTGATCCACGACGTGGGCATCCAGAACCTGCCCGTGACCTTCGTGATGGACCGGGCCGGAATCGTGGGTGCCGACGGCCCCACCCACCAGGGGCAATACGACATCAGCTATCTGCGCTGCGTGCCCAACTTCACGGTGATGGCCCCCAAGGACGAGGCCGAGTTGCAGCGGATGCTGGTCACGGCCATCCAGCACGACGGCCCCTGTGCCCTGCGGATCCCCCGAGGTGAAGGCGAGGGGGTGCCCCTGATGGAGGAGGGATGGGAGCCTCTCCAGGTGGGTCGGGGTGAATTGCTCACCGATGGCGACGACCTGGTGATCGTGGCCTACGGCTCGATGGTGTATCCCGCCCTGGCAACTGCCGGACTGCTCCAGGAGCAGGGCATGCGGGCTGCTGTGGTGAATGCCCGCTTCCTGAGGCCCCTGGATGAGGCGCTGATCCTTCCCCTGGCCCGCCGCATCGGCCGGGTGGTCACGATGGAAGAGGGCTGCCTTGCCGGTGGATTCGGTGCTGCCGTGGTGGAGACCCTCAGCGACCATGACGTGCTGGTGCCAATCCTGCGCATCGGCATCGCCGATGTGCTCGTGGATCACGCCAGCCCCGCCCAGAGCAAGGAGGCACTGGGGCTTACTCCCGCCCAGATGGCCGAACGGATCCTGGACCGCTTTCCAGCCCGACGAGTCCTGCAGAGCAATCCCCAGCCTCTCGGGGTCTGAAGCTCAGTGGCTGAATCACAGCCATCTGGCTGATGCTCACCCTCTAAGCGTTTTTCACGGCTGTTCCCCTCTGGCCGGTGGCCCGGGGGAACAGCCAGCGCATGGCAGCCTGGTTCAGACCACCCCGCGGGAGGCCAGGCCCAGGATGGCGCCCATGCCGAGCAGATGGCCGAGGCTGAGGGTGCCGAGCATGGCGCCGTGGCTGAGGCCGCCGAACATGGCGGAGTTGGGCAGCTGCAGGCCCACGTTGGGCTGCTGGATCTTGGCCTTGCCGATGGCGATGGCGATCACATTGCAGAGGATCATCACCAGGGCCACTTTGGGCGACCAGGTGATCGTGGCGGGTGCCATGGCCAGGGGCTGGATCAGAAGGGGCGCAAACATGGAGCACAGGGCGACGCCCCATCTTCCGGGCAGGCGGGCCTCACTCCCAGTCCCCTTAAGACTTGTTCATCGGCGTTCAGCGACGCACCGCCTGGCTGAAGCCCACCGCCACCAGCAGATTGGCCAGGGTGAGGAAGGCCTCGGCGCCGCCGTGCAGCGGGTCCACATCCGCCAGCTGCCGGCCCGTTGTCTGCAGGGCCAGGATCGAGGCAGCGATCGTCACCGCCACAAACAGCAGGGTGAGCTGGAACCCCCGCAGGGCCAGAGGGGGGAATCCCTGAACCCGCCCCGCCAGCCAGAGGAAGGCCAGATAGGGCAACAGCGAGAGCACGAACAGGGGCCCCGGGTCGATGCTGCCCAGCCACCGCACCAGTTCCAGCACACCGGTGCCCGCGGACTCAGCCATCACCGGCCGCCTCGTCGGCAGGGGAGCTGCCGCCCTGACGACGCAGCAGCTGTAGGCAGGCCAGCGCCAGCGCCAGGTTGCCAACGGCGGTGAGCCCCGCCTGCAGCACCACCAGGCCGTATAGATCGGGGCTGTTGTCGTAGAGATGCCAGGTGCAGGCACACATGGCGCTCACCAGGGCAGGCAGCATGGCCAGGGCCAGCCAGTTCCAGGCCGGCTCCGCCCGTCTGCGGCCCAGTTGCTGAACCGCCAGCATCGCCACCATCCACTCCAGCACCGAGGTGATGTGGATCCACCAGGTGGGCAGGGAGAGGGCATGCATGGCCGCACCCTATCGGTCCATGCTGCGCCTGGGTCGATAGGGTGCGGCCATGGCAATCGTGATGGCCAGGGGCCTGCGCAAGAGCTTCCGCGTGGCGGACAAGCAGCCGGGCTTCAGCGGCACGATGCGCCACCTGCTGCGGCGCCGCTGGATCGATCTCGAGGCGGTGCGAGAGGTGAGTTTTCAGATCGAAGCGGGGGAAGTGGTGGGCTTCCTGGGGGGCAACGGTGCCGGCAAGACCACCACCCTCAAGCTGCTCAGTGGGCTGATCCACCCCAGCGGCGGTGAGCTGGAGGTGGCAGGCCACCGCCCCTTCCGCCGCCAGCGGGCCTTCCTGGAGGCCATCACCCTGGTGATGGGCCAGAAACAGCAGCTGATCTGGGATCTGCCACCCCTCGACTCCCTGCGGGTGAATGCGGCCGTGTACGGCATCGATGACCAGGAGGCCCGCCGCCGCATCGGCGAACTGGCGGAGATGCTGGAGCTGGGCGAGGAACTCACCCGGCCGGTTCGCAAGCTCTCCCTCGGGCAGCGAATGAAGGCCGAGCTGCTGGCGGCCCTGCTGCACCGGCCCCGGGTGCTGTTCCTCGACGAACCCACCCTGGGCCTGGATGTGAATGCCCAGGCGCGGGTGCGCCAGTTCCTGGCCGACTACAACCGCCGCACCGGTGCCACGGTGCTGCTCACCAGCCACTACATGGCCGACATCACGGCCCTCTGCCCGCGGGTGCTGCTGATTCACCAGGGCCGGCTCTTCTACGACGGCGCCCTGGCGGCCCTGGGGGAACGGCTGGCCCCCTGGCGGGAGGTGCGCCTGGATCTGGAGCAGCCGGTGCCAGCTGCTGCCCTGCAGCGCTACGGCGAGATCGAGCAGATTGATGGTGCCGCCGTGCGCCTGCTGATCGCCCGCGAGCGGCTCACCGCGAGCCTGAACCAGCTCCTGGCCGAGCTGCCGGTGGTGGATCTGGAGGTGCGCGATCCGCCGATCGAAGAGCTGATCGGCCGCCTGTTCCAGCAGGGCAGCCTGGATCCGTTGCCATGAGCAGACGCCGTGCCCTGGCCTGGCTGCGGCGCCACGCCGTGCTCTGGAGCGTGCAGTTCGCCTACATGGCTGAATACCGGGCGGAGATCCTGCTGTGGGCGCTCTCCGGCGTGCTGCCCTTCATCATGCTGGCGGTGTGGAGCGCCGCCGATGGGCCCGGCCTGGGGCTGGGACCGGACGCCCTCGGGCGCTACTTCCTCAGCGCCTTTGTGGTGCGCCAGTTCACGGTGGTGTGGGTGGTGTGGCAGTTCGAGGAGGACACGATCCAGGGTCGTCTGTCCCCCTACCTGCTGCAACCCCTCCATCCTTTCTGGCGCTATGTGGCGGCCCACCAGGCGGAACAGGCCACCCGTCTGCCCTTCGTGCTGCTGATCGTGAGTGGCTTCTTCCTGCTGCAGCCGGCCAGCTTCGCCTGGCCCGGCCCGGGACGCCTGCTGCTGGGCATCCTGGCGGTGGGCCTGGCCTTTGCCCTCAACTTCCTGCTCCAGAGCCTGATTGCCTGCCTCTGCTTCTGGAGTGAGCGCGCCACGGCCCTGGAACGGCTGATCATGATCCCCTACCTGTTTCTCTCCGGGCTGGTGGCGCCGCTGCAGGCCTTCCCCCCTGGGCTGCGCCAGCTGGCCCTGCATACGCCTTTCCCCTATCTGATCGCCTTCCCGGCCGAATTGCTGGCGGGGGACTCGGTGGCCGCCGCCGGTCCGTTCACTCCCCTGGCCGGCTTTCTCACCATGCTGCTCTGGCTGGCCGTGCTGTTTCCGCTTCTGCTGCTGCTCTGGCGGGCCGGCGTGCGTCGCTACGGGGCGATGGGAGCCTAGGAATGGGGCGCTATCTGCTCAGCCTGCGGCGCTTCTGGGGCACCTCCCTGGCCAGTCAGCTGGAGTATCAGCTCAACGCCCTGATCGAGCTGGTGGCGATGGCGGCCAACCTGGCGGGCAGTGTGCTCGTGTTGTGGCTGTTCTATCGCCAGGGGGTGGCCCTGGGAGGCTGGAGCTGGAACGCCGCCCTGGTGGTGCTGGGGGCCTACACCTGCCTGAATGGCTTCACCAGCACCGTGTTGCAGCCCAATCTGAGCCGCATCGTCACCCACGTGCAGGAGGGCACCCTCGACTTTGTGCTGCTCAAGCCGATCGACAGCCAGTTCTGGCTGTCGTTGCGCACCTTCAGCCCGGCCGGGCTGCCGGAAGTGGCACTCGGTCTGGGCTTGATGGGCTGGGCGGCCCGGGCTGAGCAGGGTGGCCTGCAGCCCCAGCAGGTGCTGGCCACGGTGGTGGTCATGCTGGCCGCTGCCGCCACTCTCTATGCCCTCTGGTTCGTGATCGCCACCACCGCCATCTGGTTCGTGAAAACCTGGAACGCCACCGAGGTGCTGCGGGCTGCCCTGAGTGCCGGCCGCTATCCGGTGAGCGCCTTCCCGGCCACGGTGCGGCTGCTGTTCACCGTGGTTCTGCCCGTGGCCTTTCTCACCACCGTGCCGGCAGAGACCCTCCTGGGACGGGGCAGCGCCAACTGGATCCTGGCCAGCCTGGCAGTGGCGGGCGCCGCTCTGGTGATCAGCCGAGCGTTCTGGCAGCTCGCGCTGCGCTATTACACCTCTGCGTCGAGCTGAACCATGGCCTGTCCCCACTGCGGCAGCTGGGCTGTGAAGGCAGACCGGTCGCTGGCTGGACGCATGGTGTGCGCCCGCTGCGGTCGTCCCCTCGGTCGGGGAGAGGATGGCGGCGCCCGACGCAGCCTGCTGCCTTCCCTGCGTGGGCTCCGGCCGCGCCCCTGGCTGGCCCTGCTGCTGATCCTGCTCGGGATCTCCGCTGGCCTGGCCTGGTTGGCCGAGAGCCCGCAGCGGTCCGTCCCGCCCGCCGGCCGGTCGGGCGACGGCTGATCCCGATAGTCCCATCACGAAAACCCGCTCCCTTGCCCCCAACCCCTGCCGCTGCCTACGCCACCCCATGCCGACCGCTGCTGGTGGGTTACTACGGCGAGCACAACCTCGGCGACGATGCACTGCTGGCGGTGCTGCTGCAACAGCTGCCTCGCCACGCCGAGCCCATCGCCACGGCCCGCGATCAGCAGCTGGTGGCCAGCCGTTTCGGGGTGGCCTGCGTGGATCGTGGCAGCCTGCCTGAGGTGATCGGCGCCCTGGGTTCGGCCACGGCCCTGATTCTGGGTGGCGGCAGCCTGCTGCAGGACAGCACCAGTTTCCGCAGCCTGCTGTATTACGCAGCACTGATCCTGCTGGCCCGGCTGCAGGGCAAGCCTGTGCTGCTCTGGGCCCAGGGACTGGGACCCCTGCGGCGGCGTCGCAGCCGCCTGTTGGTCAGGGCCCTGCTGGCGCGCTCCACCGCCTGCAGCTGGCGCGACTCCGCCTCGGCCGCACTGGCCCGCGAGCTCGGCTGGAGCCCCCAGCCCTGGCAGAGCGGCGTGGGCAGTGATCCCGTCTGGACGTTCCCGCCGCTGGCCTGGCACGGGCAGGGGGGGGCGCTGCTGCTCTGTTTCCGTCCCACGGCCCAACTGCAGGGCCACGCCTGGCGGCCCTGGCTTGAGGCCATCGATCGCCTGGCTCCGCATCGGGAGGTGATCTGGGTGCCCTTCCATGCCGGCCAGGACAGGGGCCTGCTCGAACAGCTCCGCGAGCAGAACCTGCTGCCCGAGGGCCTCCGCAGCCGCAGCAGGGAGGTGTTGCCCCAGACGCCGGCCGAGGCCATGGCGCTGTTTGCAGGCAGTGGGCTGGTGCTGGCCATGCGGCTGCATGGTTTGATTCTGGCGGCGGTGAGCGGTGCGCCGGTGGCGGCCCTCAGCTACGACCCCAAAGTCCAGGCTGCGGCCCGTGCCCTGGGCTGTCCGGTGCATGACCTGGCAGAACCCAGCAACGATCCCCTGGCCCCGAATCAGCCGATGGGGGATCAGGCACTTCGTGATCAGCTGCTGGCGGCCTGGCAGGCCTGCCTGGATCACCCCCCCTCAGCCGAGCGCCTGGCCCAGCTCCGCCAGGCCGGTGGCCTCCATGCGGAGCTGTTCAGCCGATGCCAGGGCTGAGCTGCAGCTCCCGCAGCCTGGCGAGAACCTCCTGGCTATGGCCGCTGGGCCGCACCGCCACCCAGGTGGCTCGGAGGTTGCCGTCGGGGTCGATCAGGAAGGTGTGTCGCTGGGAAAATGGGGCGATCCAGGAGCCGTAGGCCCGACTCACCTGCCCGCCGGGATCGCTCAGCAGTGGAAAGGAGAGCCCCTCCTCCGAGCAGAAGGAGGCGTGGGAATCGGGATCATCGGCACTGATGCCCACCACGGCGGCACCGGCAGCCTGGAAGGCCTGCAGGTCCCGCTGAAAGCCGCGGGCTTCCAGTGTGCAACCACCGGTGAAGTCGCGGGGATAGAAATAGAGCACCACCCAGGAGCCACGCAGCTCGCCCGAGGACAGCTGACCCTGGTCTCCAGGGGGCAGGACGCCGGCCAGGTCAAATGGCGGGGCCGGCCGGTCGAGCTCAGGAAGGGTGCCACCCAGAGCCTCTGCCGCCTTTGGCAGGGCCAGCAGCGGGGAAAGACTCGCCACGATGAGCGGCCCTGCAGCAGCGAGGGACCACTGCAAAAAGGCGCGACGATCCATCACAACTGAGGCGGTATGAAGACGTCCGAATCGGCGAGATTCAGAGCGGGAAGGGACTCCGATGGTGGGCCGTTCAGGATCGGGCCACGTTCAGATTCGGGCGAGGTTGATGCCCAGTTCGCGGGCATAGGCACCCAGCCCTTTCTTCTGGATGGTCTTCAGGGCTCTGGTGGACACGCGCAGCTTCACGAAGCGGTTGCCCTCGGCCCACCACAGCCGCCGATCCTGCAGATTCACCTGCTGCAGCTTCTTGGTGCGCACGTGGGAGTGGGACACGGCCATGCCGTTGTTGGCGCGCTTGCCGGTGAGCTGGCAGACCCGGGACATGACCTTCAACCTGATGAATGGAGAGCGGGCACCAAAAACACCCACTGAAAGAGTGTATCAATCGACCCTGGACAGGCGGCTGCTCACCAGTCGGGCCGCTGCTGCAACAAGGTGGCGATGCGGATCAGCCGGGCCCCGCTGCAACCCAGCTTGATGGCGATGTTGCGCCGATGGGACTCCACCGTGCGCACGGACAGATCGAGGTCGAGCGCCATGTCTTTGTTGCTCTGGCCACGGCCAAGACGTTCGAGCACCTGGCGTTCCCGCTGGGTGAGCTGCTGAAGCGCATCGAGGGGGAGCCCATCCTCCGAACGCTCAGCCCCCTCACAGCCGGTGATCGCCACGATCTCTCTGAGCAGATCCTCAAAGGCCCGGGCCTTGTCAATCACCGCGCAGATCGTCTCCCGCAGCTCCGGTGGCCTGAGAAAGGTACTGGCATGGCTGGAGAGCACGATCACCTTGGCCGCCGGGTTGAGCACCTGCAGCGCCTTGGCCACCGTGAGCCCCTCGGCGTCGGGCAGGGCGATGTCGAGGATGAGCAGATCGGGACGAATCCTTGAGCAGCAGTCGATGCCCTCAGCGGCAGTGGAGGCCGTGGTGACTGCTGCCAGGCCAGGGTGGCCGCGCAACATGGTCACCAGCAACTCCTGGAACATCAGCTGGTCTTCCACCACAAGGGTCTGAAGTCCCATGCTGTGGCCCGTGAAAGGTTCGTTGAATTTGGACAAAGCTTACGCTTCCTGCCGATTTGCAACCCGCTTGCGAACGCGTTGGGCCGGACCTCGGTTCACAGTCCCCGCTCCATCAGCCGGCCCATCACGTCGGCGCTGCGCTGCTGGAAACCGGCCAGTTCATTGGGCTCCAGGCCACCCACCGCCAGCCGGGCCAGCTCATAGAGGTGACGGCTGAGGTCGTCGGCCAGCTGCTGGCTGGGGGAACCGGCAGCGGCGCCGCCGGGGGTGGTGATCACCGAGCCGGCGGAGAGCCTCAGCAGTCCCTCCACCAGCGGGTGCCTGCGGTTCACCACCAGCACGTGATGGTCGGGCAGGCTCGGCAGCCGCTGCTCCATCAGGGCGCCCATGTCGTTGAGGCGGCGCATCTGCTCCGGGAGCAGGATCAGGGCTGCTGGGGCGTTGTCGCCCTTCAGCGCCTGCACCTGAATGGTGATCTTGTCGTTGGCCAGGGCCTTCTTGAACAGGTCCCGCACCTTCTCACTGGCATCCTTGCCATCGGCATCGGCCAGCTCGCTCTCCTTCTCCTGCAGGGAGTCGTCGAGTTCGCTGTCGACCCGCTGGAACTTGAGATCCTCGTGGCGGTACTCCAGCCAGGGGATGAACTGGGTGTCGATGAAGGTGTCGGCCAGCAGCACCTCGGCCCCCTGGCTCTTCCACAGGGCCAGTGGCCCGGCCTGGCCCGCTTCATCGCTGCAGTAGAGGATGCGCTTGTCGTTGCCCGCCTCCAGTCGCGAGCGATAGCCGGCCAGGGTGGTGAAGGCCTTGCCATCGGCGCCTGGGATCGGATCGAGGCTCTGACCCTCGCTCGACTGGTCGTCAGTGGCGGCAGGTTGTTCCTGCGGTTGCGCAGTAGTCCCGAACAGCACCAGATCGGCCACCTGGTCGGCGAACTTGTCGTCCTCCATCGCGCCGATCTTGATGAACGGGGCCAGCGATTCCCAGATTTCGGCGTAGCGCTTCGGTTCATCGCGGTGCAGCTGCTTGAGGCGATCGGCCACCTTCTTGGCCACGAAGCCCCCGATCGAGCGCACACGCCGGTCGGTCTGCAGGGCTGAACGGCTCACGTTGAGCGGGATGTCCGGTGAATCGATCACGCCGCGCAGGGGCAGCAGGTAGCGGGGCACCACCTCCTTGATCGAATCGCTCACGAACACGTGGTTGCAGTAGAGCTTGATCTCGCCCTTCTCCCAATCGGCGCGGCCGGTGGATTTGGGGAAGTAGAGGATGCCCTGCAGGTTGTAGGGATAGTCGGTGTTGAGGTGCACCCACAGCAGCGGGTCGCCCTGGAAGGGGTAGAGGTAGCGGTAGAGCTCGATATAGTCGTTGTCGCTGAGATCCCTCGGGCTCTTGCGCCAGGCCGATTCGCGCTTGTTCACCGTTTCGCCCTCCAGCTGCACCGCCACCGGCAGGAAATCGCAGTAGGTGGTGATCAGGGTGCGGATGCGGGCCGGCTCGATGTATTCCTCTTCCTCCTCCATCAGATGGAGGATCACATCGGTGCCGGGTTCGGCCCGCTCGGCTGCATCCAGGGTGAAGTTGGGCGATCCGTCGCAGCTCCAGCGCACCGCCTCTGCCCCATCGCGGGCGCTGCGGCTGATCAGCTCCACCTGCTTGGCAACCATGAAGCTGGAGTAGAAGCCCAGGCCGAAGTGGCCGATGATCGCGTCGCTCTCGCTCTTGTACTTCTCCAGGAAATCCTCGGCACTGGAGAAGGCCACCTGGTTGATGTAGCGCTTCACCTCATCGGCGTCCATGCCGATGCCGTTGTCCGAGATGGTGAGCGTCTTGGCCTCGCGGTCGATGCGGATGTTGATCAGTCCTTCGGGGCCCTCGCTGCAGTCGCCGGCCATCGCCGCCATCCGGCGCTTGCTGATGGCATCCACGCCGTTGCTCACCAGCTCCCGCAGGAACACCTCGTGGCCGCTGTAGACGGCCTTCTTGATGATCGGGAAGATGTTCTCGGTGTGGATCTGGATCTGACCCTGCTCGGCCTGCAGCACCACTGGTTTACGTGCAATGTTTGTCCAAGGCTCCCCCGGGCGGGTCCCTTTCGCCAAGGGGGAGCCTTGGGCAGGAAACCGACCCCAGCCCCGGCAGCAGGCCAGCTGCCTACGATCCCGGCCATCCGCCCCGCACCTTGCCCCTGATGGCCAGCCAGTGGCAGAACTTCCTGCAAAACGAGGGGGAATGGCAGGGATCCTTCGCCGGCCTCACCCCTGTCGGCGAGCTGCTCAGTGAAACCCCCTCCCTGCTCAGCCTGCAGAGCGCCGAGGAGGGCCGCCTGGTGCGTTTCCGCCTGCGCCGTTACGGGCCGGAGGGTCGCGATGGTGCCCCCAGCAGTGATCACCAGCAGGACTACCGCAGCCTGGGCCGCCAGGTGGTGTTCTTCGACTCCGGCGCCTTCAGCAAGGGCACGATGCAGGTGGCGCCTGGCAGCACCTTCGGCGTGGAGACTGGCTTTGTGGCCGGTGACCGCCGCCATCGGCTGGTGCAGCTCTTTGACGCTGCCGGGCAGGCTGACCAGCTGGTGCTGATCCGCGAGTTCCGCCTGGGCTCCGAGGCGGTTGAGCGCCCCCCCCTGCGGGCCGATCAGCTGCTGGGCTCCTGGGAGGGTGAGGCCGCCACGGTGACGGCCGACTGGCCGGAAGCCGACCGGCAAAGCTGCGCCAGCACCTTCTCCCCCGCTGATCTGAACGACGTGGTGTGTCTGGCGGATGGTGGCTATTGCCGTAGGCCAGCCCAGGTGAGCCACCGCCAGGCGTTCACGGTGGAGGCTGGCTGGCTGCTGGCACCGGATCGGCTGGAGCGGTTGATCCGCTGTTACGACGGCAGCGGTGCCTGGCTGTCGTCGCGCCACGAGTGCCTGCGCCGGTGCTGAGGCAGCTCCCCTGCATCGCGGGGGCCCTGGCAGTGCTGCTTGGCTGGCCAGGCCGTGGGGCCCGCGCCCTGGAACTTCCCTGTTCCGTTCCCGTCACCTGGGAGCTGCAGCAGCAGCTGGAGCTGCCGAGGAGAGCTGCCGATGGGCAGCGGATCGGCGGGCTCTCCGCAGCCGCCTTTGCGGCCGCCAGTGATCGTCTCTGGCTGCTCAGCGACCTCCCGCAGGGCTCGCTGAGCCATTGGACTGGCCTCACGGCCGCTCTGGCTGGCGGGCCTCCACCCCGCTTCGCCGGCAGCCTGGCCTTGCAGCGGCAGCCGCTGGATGGGGAGGGGCTGGTGCAGCTGGAGGGCCAGCTCTGGGTGGCCAGCGAAGGACGCCGCACCCCCACCAGACCTGCCGAGCTCCTCCGTTTTGACGCCCGATCGGGTCGCCTGCTCCAGAGCGTGGATCTGCCTGCCGACTGGCAACCTGGGCCCGATCGGGGCCTGGACAGCAACGCCGGTCCGGAGTCCCTGGCCCTGGGCCACCAGGCCGATGGCCGTCCTTTCCTGCTGATGGCCGCCGAGCGGCCCCTGCTCCAGGATCCCCCCCGCCACGTGCGATTGCTGCGCTGGCAGTGGCAGCCCGGCCAGGATCCCCTGCCCAGGGCCCCCTCTCCCCTTCCCCAGGGGGCCCTGCTCCTGCCCCATGGCGATGGCTGGGGACTGACCGAACTGCTGGTGGTACAGCCGGGTGGGCGCCTGCTTGGCCTGTTGCGGCGCTTCCAGGTTCCCGACCGCTGGCAGATCCGCCTGGCCCTCTATCCGATGCCCACCCCGGGCCAGGCCCGCCCGGCGGCCCCATTGGTCAGCTGGGATCTGCTGGCGATCGGTCTGGAGCCCGATAACTGGGAGGGTCTGACCGCTGGTCCTGTTCTGGCGGATGGTCGAGCGGTGCTGGTGCTGGTGAGCGACGACAACCTCAATCCATTCCAGGCCAACCGGCTGGCCGTGCTCACGCCCCGCTGCCTGTGAGGGCGTTCTCCACAGGTTTCCCACACGTCTGGTCCCTGCCGCTGGGGCAACGTCAGGCAGACGAACAGATCCTGGGCAGTCATCGCAAAAGGACCCAGCGAAGGGAGTTCACAATGGACGCAATCCCTCTGCCCGTTGAGGTTTGCGCAATGGGTCGAATTGTTCAGCAGATCTGCGGGGATCGATCCAGGGAGCTCGAGCATCGGCAGAACCAGCTGATTGGGAGATTCAGCTGGCCATGGGGCCCTTCAAGCACTGTGGAAAAGTTCAGCTCGAAGACTTCAGGCAGATCTGAACCAGGTGAAGGAGCTGGTGAATGGTGTGCCTCAGGCTCCCGCCCATGGGAGGCGCTGTTGCGGCGGCGGCGGCAGCGCTCGGAGCAGTAACGCACGTCCTGCCAGACGTCCTTCCATTTGCGCCGCCATTGAAACGGGCGGCCGCACACGGCGCAGACGCGGGTTGGCCGGTCGGCGCGGCCGGTCTTCATCGCGCCTTCTGCAGATCGGGACGCTCCTCAGGCAGGATCGCCCCTTCCACAGGACACACCTGCAGGCAGATGCCGCAGTCAATGCAGGTGTCGAAGTCGATCCAGTAGAAGCCCGTGCCCTTGCTGTTGGCCCCCTGCCCAGGGTGGATGCAGGCCACCGGGCAGGCATCGACGCAATCAGCGACGCCTTCGCAGACGTTGGAGACGATCGTGTGGGCCACGGTGGGTTGATGACAACCTGAACTTTAGGAACCCAGCCAGACGGCACGGGAGCACCCCCGCTCGCTGGCGATGGCGACCGCCCGTTCCTGGCTGGCCAGGGGATCGGGATGGAGCTCGGCGATCACCCCTTCGCGGTGCAGCTGTTGCTGAATCTCCAGGGCAGCCACCACACCGCTGCCGGCGGCGTAGCTCACCAGCACGGGGGCAGCCGTGCGGTCCAGCCGCCAGCCATGGCCGAGCAGCTCCCGCAGGGCCTCCACGTCGAACCCGAAGCCCACACCCGCTGCCGAGCTGTCTCCGGAATTGAAGCGACCCACCAGGGCGTCGTAGCGGCCACCGCTGGCGATCGCCAGCGGCGCCTGCTCTCCCCGGCACACCAGCTTCAGCACCAGGCCGTCGTAGAGGGCGAAATGGGGTTGGAAGGTGGGGTCGAGCCGCAGCTTCACACCACCCCGCTCAGCAGCCGGGGCCACGGCGGCGAGGATCAGCTGCAGATCCGCCAGCAGCGGAACCGGTCCCAGCCATTGCTCCAGGGCATAGAGCACCTCGCTGGCCCCCCCACGCAGGCGCATCACCGCCCGCAGGCGCTGCTGCTGCGGTTCAGGGAGCGGAATCGCCTCCAGCGCCAGGGGGTCAAATCCCGTGAGGGCCCTGCGTGTCGCGGCCTTGTGGGTGTCAGGCACATCCGCCAGCAGGGCCGTGAGCAGCCCGTGGTGACCGATCAGCAACTGGGGGGTGTGGGCCGCCAGCTCGAGCTTCGCGGCGGCGGCCAGGAGCAGGCTGATCAGTTCCACGTCCGCCGCGGCGCTGCGCTCGCCCAGCAACTCCACGCCGCTCTGCAGCTGCTCGTGAATGCGTTGCTGACCGCTGTCGCCGGTGCTGCTGCGAAAGATCGTTCCGTTGGTCCACAGCCGCAGCGGCCTGGGACGCTGGGCCATGCGTGTGCTGGCCGCCCTGGCGATCGAAGCGGTGAGTTCCGGCCGCAGCCCAAGCCTCTCCTCGCTGGCAAGCAGCACCAGCTCCCGTCCATCGATGCCTCCACCGGCCTCCAGGGTGTCCACGCGCTCCACGCTGGGGGGATCCACCTGCTGATAGCCCCAGAGGCGATACACCTCCGCCAGGGCCGCACAGATCGCGCGGTTCTGTTCCACCTCACGGGGATTGAGATCCCTGGCGCCGGCAGCAGGTTGCAGAGCCATGGAGGCGCGGGATGAGATCCGGTTCCCAGATCCTATGGAGCGACCGGGGTGCTGGTGCCGCTGTCGAGTTCGGGGGCGCCGTAGCTGCTGCCGGCCAGTGGCCGGCAGGCCGCCAGGCCGCTGAGCAGCTGCCCGTGCAGGCCTGGGCCAGCCGCCACCACCCTGCCGCTGGCCAGGTCAGCGGGGGAACCGTCGTAGCCGGTCACCACTCCGCCGGCCTCCTCCACCAGCACCAGGCCTGCCGCCAGATCCCAGGGAGCCAGGCCCCGTTCCCAGTACCCATCCACCTTGCCACTGGCCACAAAGGCCAGATCCACCGCCGCCGCCCCGGCCCGGCGGACGCCGTGGGTGCGATGGGTGAACCAGGCGAACTCGGCGTAGTTGTTGTCCAGCCGTTGCTGGCGGTCGTAGGCGAAACCGGTGGCCAGCAGGGCGTCGGCCAGCTGGTGGCAACCACTCACCGCCAGCCGGCGGTCGTTGCACCAGCTGCCCAGGCCGGGCGCGGCCCAGTAGAGCTCGTCGAAGGCGGGCAGCGCCAGGGCCCCCAACAGGGGAATTCCCTGCCAGGTGAGCCCCACCGAGGTGGCATACACCGGAAAGCCGTGGGCGTAGTTGGTGGTGCCATCCAGGGGATCGACACACCACTCCAGAGCGCCCTCGGCGGGCCGTCGGCCGCTCTCCTCGGCCAGCACACCGATCTCCGGGGTTTCGGCCTGCAGCAATCTCAGCACGGCCGCCTCGGCGGCCAGGTCGGCCTCGGTCACCAGGTCGCCGTTGCGGCCCTTCTCACGCACCTGCTCCAGACGTCCGAAGTGGGCCTTGAGCTGAACGCCCCCTGCCTCTGCTGCCCGCCGTGCCACATCCAGAAGTCGCTCCATGCGCTCCAGCGACAGGCCTGAACCAGCCAGGGCCTGGGTGCAGAGGCGGGGGCCGCAGGGGGGCGCCGATGGGTCCACGGGGCTGGGGGAAAGGCTCATGGTCTGCAGGGGCTGGGGCTGTCGGAACAGGATGGGCCAGGGCTGGCTGGGGGTTGCTCAGTCCTCCTCGATCGGCAGGCCTGGCCGCACCCGACCCCGCCCGAAGAAGCGGCCGAACTGCAGGTCGTAGACCTCGTCTTCATCCTGGGTCTCCACCTCGAGCGGACCGGTGGCCCGGGCCACGCAGAGCAGGCCGTAGCCCTGCTGGCGCAGATCCTTGGACAGGCCAAGGGCTTCGCGCTGGTCGATCGATCCCTTCAGCACACGTACGGCACAGGCGGTGCAACAGCCGTTGCGGCAGCTGAAGGGCAGGGGATCGCCCTGCTGCTCGAAGCTGCGCAGGATGGTTTCGCCTTCCGGTACCTCATGGGTGATCACCCGTCCGGTCTGGCGCCAGTGCACCGTGATCGGAAAGCGACGCGTCATGGCAGACGGCGAACTCAGCGGAGCTCGTGCGAGAGGTTGACTGCTACATTGCCATCACGTTGCCCCATTTTGCCGCTGGAGAGGTGGCCGAGTGGTCGAAGGCGCAGCACTGGAAATGCTGTATAGGGGCAACTCTATCGAGGGTTCGAATCCCTCCCTCTCCGCTCAATCACCGGCCCTTGGGCCGGTTTTTTTGTCGTTCATACGGAGTATGGCAGGACTGAAAAACAAAGGGCTATAGCCCCCGCGGCCACTGGCCGGGGGGGTGATCTCCAGGCACTGCCAGCCGCTGCCGCCACTGCCAGGCAAACTCAGGGGATCAGCCGAAGCGTCCGGTGACGTAGTCCTGGGTTGCCTGCTGACCGGGGGCATTGAAGATGCGCTCGGTGTCGTTGAACTCGACCAAGTAACCCACCTTGCCGCTGCCACCTTCGACAGCCTCGGCGTTGAAGAAGGCGGTCATGTCGGCAACCCGCACAGCCTGCTGCATGTTGTGGGTCACGATGATGATCGTGTAACTGCGCTTGAGCTCATGCATCGTCTCCTCGATCTTGAGGGTGGAGATCGGGTCCAGGGCTGAGCAGGGTTCGTCCATCAGAATCACCTCAGGCTCCGTGGCGATCGCCCGGGCGATGCAGAGACGCTGCTGCTGACCACCGGAGAGGGCAAAGCCGCTCTCCTTCAGTTTGTCCTTGCATTCATCCCACACGGCAGCCTTGCGCAGGGAGCGCTCCACCAGTTCATCCATATCGCCCTTGTAGCCGTTGATCCGGGCCCCGAAGGCAATGTTCTCGTAGATGCTCTTGGGGAAGGGATTCGGTTTCTGAAACACCATGCCAATCCGCCGGCGCACCTCCACGGGGTCCACGTTGCGCTCGTAGAGATCGACACCGTCGAACACCACCCGCCCCTTGAGCCCGCAACCGGGGATCAGGTCGTTCATGCGGTTGAGGGCCCGCAGAACAGTGGACTTGCCGCAGCCGGATGGTCCGATGAAGGCGGTGACCTTACCGCTCGGGATGTCCATGTAGACATTCTTGACGGCCTCAAAGCTGCCGTAGGAGATCGTGACGTTCTGCAGGGACATGCAGACATCGTTGCTGTTGATGGCGGGGGAGGTGGCTTGGGTCATGGACGGATGGAGTAGAAGAGAACGTGCTGATGGAAGGGAAAAGGTTGAAATATCAGGTCTTTTTGGCCACCTTGCTGATCCAGCGAGCCAGAAGGTTGGCAGCGAGAATCATCATCACCAATACAAATGAAGCGGCCCAAGCCAAGGCGTTCTGAGCCTCGTAGGGCATGATGGCGAAGTTGAAGATCAACACCGACATGGTGGCGATCGGATTGAACAGACCTTCAGGCCAGAAGGGAGAAAAGAGGGCCGTAAAGATCAGAGGTGCCGTTTCGCCGGCAGCGCGGGCGATGGCCAGCACGATCCCCGTGGCGATGGGTGTGAAGGCCGCCGGCAGGGTGATACTGGTGATGGTGACGAATTTGGAAGCTCCCACCCCGTAGGCACCCCAGCGGAGCTCCTGGGGAACCAGTTTCAGCCCTTCATAGGTGGTCTTGATCACCGTGGGCAGCATCAGCACAGCGAGGGCTATGCCGCCGGCAACGGCGCTGTAGCTCTGGTTGAAGAAGATGCGGGTGGCGACCACCACCCCGTATACGAACACACCGGAGATGATGGAGGGCACGCCCGCCAGTACGTCATTGCCGAAGGTCACAAACTGGGAGAACCAGCCGCGCTGGGAGTATTCGTTGAGATAAACACCACCACCCACGCCGATGGGAATAGCAATCAGGGAGGCGATCAGGGTGACGATGATCGTTCCGATCACCGCATTACCGATACCGCCTCCATCCAGGCCAGGGGGTGGAGGCAACTGGGTGAACAGGGAGATGCTCAGCAGTGACGCACCCTTGTACAGCACATAGGCCAGCACCAGAAACAACGGCAGAATGGCGATTCCGGCAAAGGTGGACGCAATGGCCGTGCAGAGCCTGTTAATGCGATTGCGCTTCAGTGTGGGGTCGAAACTGAGGGACCGACGTTCAAACAGAGAAGCGTGAGCAGTAGCGGAGGATTGCATGGCGTTACCTTCGATGGATCTCATGGCTGGATCAGATGGCAGATTCAGTAGCGCAGGCTGAGGCGGCGCACCACCCACTGAGCCAAGATATTCACAGCAAAAGTCAAAATCATCAGAATCAAGGCCGCATACATCAGCGCCGAGACCTGGATGCCATCAGCCTCGCCGAACTGGTTGGCCAACATCGAGGCAATGGTGTTTCCAGGGGCCAGCAGGGAGGTGCTGAAGTTCATGGCATTGCCGATGATCATGGTCACAGCCATCGTTTCGCCCATCGCCCTGCCCAGGGCCAGCATCACGCCACCGGTGATGGCGGAGATGGCCGCGGGCACGATCACGCTGCTGATGGCTCCCCAGCGGGTGGTACCCACGCCATAGGCACCCTGCCGGAGTTCGATCGGCACCTGATTGAGAGCGTCCCTGGAGATGGCTGTGATGATGGGCAGCACCATCACAACGAGGATGAGGATGGCGGGGGCCATGCCGGGACCCTGTGGGATGGTGTTGAACAACGGAGACCAGCCCAGGATCTGATGCAGAAACTGGAGCACTGGCCTCAGTGCAGGCTCCATCACGAAGATCGCCCAGAGACCGAGGACCACTGAGGGGATGGCGGCCAGCAGTTCCACCATCAGGCCGATGGCGTCGCGCAGACCACGGGGCAGCATGTCCTCGGTGATCAGGATCGCCGTGCCCAGACCGAGGGGGATGGCGAACAACAGTGACAGCAGAGCAGTCACCAACGTTCCATAGATCGCCGTGAAGGCCCCGTACTCGTTGTTGACGGGATCCCAGGCCGATGTGGTGAGGAACTTCAACCCGAACTCGCGGATCGCTTCCTGAGACCCCTGGAACACCACCAGGAAAATGCCCAGCAGCACGATCGCCACCACTGAGGCCAGGGCCAGGCTGAGCTGGCGGAAGCCAAGGTCCACCATCTTCTCAGAGGGGGGACGACGACGGAGCGTGAACGCATCGGCTTTCGCGGCTGATCGGAAATCCGTCGTCATGCAGAAAAGGCGTGCAAAGGGCCAAGCCACTTGGAATTTACGAACCACCACCTGCCTTTCGGTTTAAGCGGCGATTAACGTCCAATGGACCGGTAACTTGGGGCCGCCGCGCGGTTCACGACTCCAGAACAGTCCATGGGGCGCATCGTCGGCATCGACCTCGGCACAACCAACTCCGTGGTGGCGGTGCTCGAGGGGGGACGCCCCCAGGTGATCGCCAGTGCCGAGGGCGGGCGCACCACCCCATCGGTGGTGGGCTTCAGCCGCGACCAGGAGCTGCTGGTGGGCCAGCTGGCGCGCCGCCAGCTGGTGCTCAATCCCCGCAACACCTTCGCTAACCTCAAGCGCTTCGTGGGCCGCCAGTGGGGGGAGCTCGACGACGGCAGCCTCGGCGTGCCCTACACCGTGCGCGCCAACGACCAGGGCAATGTGCGGGTGGTGTGCCCTGCCACCGAGCGGGAATATGCGCCGGAGGAGCTGGTGGCCAGCATCCTGCGC
Organism: Prochlorococcaceae cyanobacterium; assembly: GCA_040399225.1. Taxonomy (GTDB): domain Bacteria; phylum Cyanobacteriota; class Cyanobacteriia; order PCC-6307; family Cyanobiaceae; genus NIES-981. The sequence continues at coordinate 28,240 of JBBASN010000008.1, forward strand.
AAGCTCTGCGACGACGCCTCCACCTACCTCGGTGAGGCCGTGGAGGCCGCCGTGGTGACGGTGCCCGCCTACTTCAATGACGCTCAACGCCAGGCCACCCGCGACGCGGGCCGGCTGGCAGGCATCAGCGTGGAGCGCATCCTCAACGAGCCCACGGCTGCGGCCCTGGCCTATGGCTTCGACCGCAGCGCGGCCAAGCGGGTGCTGGTGTTCGACCTGGGCGGCGGCACCTTCGACGTGTCGATCCTGCGCATAGCCCAGGGTGTGTTTGACGTGAAGGCCACCAGCGGCGATACCCAGCTGGGCGGCAACGACTGGGATCGGCGGATCGTGGACTGGCTCGCCGATGCCTTCCAGAAGGAGCACGGCCTCGACCTGCGCCGCGACCGCCAGGCCCTGCAGCGGCTCACCGAGGCTGCCGAGAAGGCCAAGATCGAGCTCAGCGGCGTGCAGAGCACGCCGATCTCCCTGCCCTTCATCGCCACCGGCGGCGAGGGACCGCTGCACATCGAGACCACCCTGGAGCGGCGTACCTTCGAGAGCCTCTGCCCCGACCTGCTCGACCGCCTGCTGCGCCCGGTGCAACGGGCCCTGCGCGATGCCGGCCTCGCGGCCGATGACATCGACGACGTGGTGCTCGTGGGCGGCGCCACCCGCATGCCGATGGTGCAGGAGATGGTGCGCACCCTGGTGCCCCGCGATCCCTGCCAGACGGTGAATCCCGACGAGGTGGTGGCGATCGGCGCCGCGGTGCAGGCCGGCATCCTCACCGGCGAGTTGCGCGACCTGATGCTCAACGACGTCACCCCCCTCTCCCTTGGGCTGGAGACGATCGGCGGGGTGATGAAGGTGCTGATTCCCCGCAACACGGCCATTCCGGTGCGGCGCAGCGACGTGTTCAGCACCTCCACCCCCAACCAGAGCTCGGTGGAGGTGCATGTGCTCCAGGGGGAGCGGCAGATGGCCAGCGACAACAAGAGCCTGGGCCGTTTCCGGCTCTCCGGCATCCCGCCGGCTCCCCGTGGGGTGCCCCAGGTGCAGGTGTCGTTCGACATCGACGCCAACGGCCTGCTGCAGGTGTCGGCCATGGACCGCACCACCGGCCGCCAGCAGAGCGTGAGCATCCAGGGCGGCTCCAACCTCAGTGAGGAGGAGATTGCCCGGCTGATTGAGGAGGCGGAGCAGAAGGCGGCAGAGGACCGGCGCAAGCGGGCTGCGGTCGATCGACGCAACCGCGCGCTCACCCTGGTGGCCCAGGCCGAACGGCGCCTGCGCGATGCCAGTCTCGAGCTGGGTCCCTACGGGGCGGAGCGCCAGCAGCGGGCCGTGGAGATGGCCCTGCGGGATGTGCAGGACCTGCTGGCCCTGGAGGAACGGGGTGACAGCGACCCGGGCGAGCTGGATCTGGCCGTGGGCCAGTTGCAGGAGGCCCTGTTCGGCCTCAACCGCCGCCTGCTCAGCGAGCGCAAGGCCGACCAGGGACCGCTGCAGGGGCTCAAGAACACGCTCGGATCGCTCAAGGACGAGCTGTTCGCCGATGACGACGACTGGGACGACTGGAACCGCCCCGCCAGTGACCCATGGTCCCGCCAGGGTGATTGGTCCCGCCAGGGCGACTGGTCTGGAACGGCTCCCTCCCGTGGCTGGGGGGAACAGGAGCGCCTGCGCGACGACCGCTGGTCCTCCACCTCCGGGCGCCAGGCCGAAGAGGACCGGCCCTACCGCCAGGAGCGTTGGCCTGCGCTGGATCGGGACGAGCCGGACGCCGACTGGCGGAAGGACCGCGCCGATGATCCCGACGACCGCTACGACCGCTTTGCGGAATCGGCGGCTCCGGCTGCTCCCGCGCGAATGCCCCGCCGAAGCCTGGACCTGAGGCCAGCTGAAGACGACCCCTGGGCTGAGCGCTGACCAGGGTGGCGGGAGCAATGCCAGGGACAGTGGATCACTGGGCCGTACTGGGACTCAATCCCGGTGCGGACGCTGCGGCCCTCAAGCGCGCCTTCCGCGCCCAGGCCCGGCGCTGGCACCCCGACCTCAACGGCAACGACCCCGTGGCCGAAGAGCGTTTCAAGCAGGTGAATGAGGCCTATGCGGTGCTGTCCGACCCGGGCCGCCGCCGCGCCTGGGAAGCCGGTGAACCGGAGCGGAGCGGAGGTGCCCAGCAGGACCCCTTCGCCAGCGGCTTTCCAGACTTCGAGCTCTACCTCGATCAACTGTTCGGCAGGCGCCGCCGCGAGGCTGAACAGGACCGGGACGGCCGGCAACACGGCGGCGAGGGCGACGACGAGGGCGAGGTTGAAGCACCACCCCCGCCGGGCCCGTCGCCAGGCCCTGTGACCGCCGCCGAACCCGGCCGTCCCCCCACCCAGGCCATCGACGTTCTCGAGACCCTGGTGGAGCTCACTCCAGAGCAGGCGCTGGAGGGCAGGCGCGTGGAACTGGACCTGCCCGATGGCCTGGTGGTGGAGGTGTGGACTCCGCCTTTGGCCGGCGACGGCTGGCGACTGCGGCTCGCCGGCCTCGCCCCCGGGGGTGGCGACCACTTCCTCCAGCTGCGGGTGATCACCGCCGAGGGCCTGCGGGTGGATGGTCTGCGGGTGCTCTACACCCTCGATCTCAGCCCCGCCGAAGCCGCTCTCGGCTGCAGGGTTGTGGTGCCCACCCTGCAGGGTGCGGTGAAACTGCACGTGCCGGCGGGTTCTTCCAGCGGCCGCCTGCTGCGCCTGCGGGGACGCGGGCTGGCCAGGGGCGGGCAGCGGGGTGACCAGCTGGTGGAGCTGCGCATCGTGGTGCCTGACCAGCCCTCCGAAGCTGAACTCGCCCTCTACCGGCGTCTCCAGGAGCTGGCCAATGAACAGCAGTGAGTTCGGCAGCAGTGAGGCTGGGCAGTCGTCAGGCTTGGCAGCAGTGAGAAACTGGGGTCGTTGTTCTCTGATTGAACGCGTCCTGATGCCGGTTCACGTGCTCCTGTTCGATGCCGGGTCTGACCAGGAGGGGATCCATTCCCTGGAGCTCAATGGCCGCACCGTGGTGCTGCTGTTCGAAGACCAGGACGACGCCGAGCGCTATGCCGGCCTGCTGGAGGCCCAGGACTTTCCCGTACCCACGGTGGAACGCCTCGACCGCCAGGAGATGGAGCTCTTCTGCAACCAGGCCGGCTATGAAGCCCGCTTCATACCCAGTGGCTTCCTGCCCGAGACCGCAGAAGACCGGCTGTTGATCGCCCCGCCGGAACGCAACATGGACGTGAGCCTCTGGCAGGAGCAGCCCGACCCTGTGGCAGCCCTTGAGCAGCAGCAGTCGCCGGACCCGGAACTGGAGGCCTTTCGCCGTCAGCTGGAGGGCCTGCTGTGACCCTCTCCAATCCCGGGCAGGGGGTGGATCGGGGCCACCTGCTCACCGAGCAGGCCAACCCTCTCAGCGCCCAGCTCGATGCCCTGCCCACGGCTGAGCTGGTGGATCTCTTCTGCCGCAATGATCTCGAGCCCCAGCGGGCAGTGGCTGCCGCGACCCCCCAGCTCACCGCTGCGGTGGACGCGATTGCCGCACGGCTGGCGGCTGGGGGCCGCCTCTTCTACCTGGGGGCGGGGACCTCGGGTCGTCTCGGCGTGCTCGATGCGGCGGAGTGCCCGCCCACCTTCTGCAGTGATCCCAGCCTGGTGCAGGGCGTGCTGGCCGGAGGAGCAGCGGCGCTGCTGCGCAGCTCCGAGGGTCTGGAGGATCTGCGCGAGGCCGGCCGCGAGGATCTGGAGCGGGCCGGGTTCGCCCCTGGCGACTGCCTGGTGGGGATCGCCGCCGGCGGTACCACCCCCTACGTGCTCGGCGGCCTGAGCCATGCCCGCGGGCTGGGGGGCCTGGCCATCGCCATGGCCTGCGTGCCTGCCGAGCAGGCGCCCATGCCCTGTGACATCGACATCCGCCTGCTCACCGGCCCCGAGCTGCTCACCGGCTCCACCCGGTTGAAGGCGGGCACCGCTACCAAGATGGCCCTCAACATCCTCTCCACCGGGGTGATGGTGAAGCTGGGCAAGGTGTACGGCAACCGCATGGTGGATGTGGCGGTCACCAACAGCAAGCTGGAGGACAGGGCCCTGCGCATCCTCTGTGATCTGGCCGATGTGACCCGCCAACAGGCGGCCCTGCTGCTCGAGGAGGCCAGGGGTTCGGTGAAGCTGGCCCTGCTGATGGCAGCCAGCGGCCTCTCCGCGAATGCGGCGGGCCAGATCCTGGACGACCACGGCCCCAGCCTGCGTGCTGCCTTGCAGGCGAGCGGTGGCAGCCTGCGTCTCTAGCTGCCGGCGTCCAGCGCACCCCAATAGGGAGCGGTGAACAGATCCACCCGCCTGCGGGTGGCCGCCGGCACCGCTTCCTTCGGGGTCATCAGGGCATGGCGCAGGGCGCGGTGGGATCCGCTGGCTGGCCGCTGGGCGCCGATCCGCTCGGCGGCCATGCGCACGATCTCCTGGGCCAGGCTGGCATTGCTGCGCAGGTTTTCAATCACCATCTCCACGGTCACCGAGGCGTGCTCCTGGTGCCAGCAGTCGTAGTCGGTGACCATCGCCAACGTGGCGTAGGCCATCTCGGCTTCCCGGGCGAGGCGGGCCTCGGTGTGGTTGGTCATGCCGATCACACTGCAGCCCCAGCTGCGATAGAGCTCCGATTCAGCCCGGGTGGAGAAGGCTGGGCCCTCCATGCACAGGTAGGTGCCGCCGCGGTGCAGGTTGCGGCCCTCTGGCATCAGGCTTTCGCCCACGTCGGCGAGCAGACGGCTGAGGGTGGGGCAGAAGGGATCGGCATGGGTCACGTGGGCCACCACCCCCGCATTGAAAAACGTGAGCGGCCGCTGGTGGGTGCGATCGATGAACTGGTCCGGCACCAGCATGTCCAGGGGTCTGAGCTGTTCCTGCAAAGAGCCCACGGCCGAGACCGACAGGATCCAGCGCACGCCCAGGGAACGCAGGGCCCAGAGGTTGGCCCGGTAGGGCACCTCGCTGGGGGTGTAGCTGTGATGGCGACCATGGCGGGCCAGGAACACCACCTCAAGGTCACCGATCTGGCCCAGGCGCAGGCTGTCGGACGGTGAGCCGAAAGGAGTGTCCACGCTGATTTCGCGCACCTCCTCCAGGCCATCCATGGCGTAGAGCCCACTGCCGCCGAGCACACCCAGGCGGGCCTGACTCAGATCGGGTGCGGAGGCGGGTGACGTTGCGGCAGTGCTCATCGAAGCGGCGGCAGGGCGGTGCGACGCTCCATTTTCAGCACGGCCCCATACAGTCTGCTTTTGAACCACCCCAGCCTGTGACCAAAGCCCTGATGGAGACCGACGCCGGCACGATCGAACTGGAGCTGTTCGACGCCGACGCCCCCAACACCGTGGCCAATTTCGTGAAGCTGGCCAAGGACGGCTTCTACGACGGTCTGGCCTTCCACCGGGTGATCCCCGGCTTCATGGCCCAGGGGGGATGCCCCAACAGCCGTGAGGGCTCCCGTGGCATGGCCGGCACCAGCGGTCCTGGCTATCAGATCGATTGCGAGATCAACAGCCAGAAGCATCAGGCCGGCACGCTGGCCATGGCCCACGCCGGGCGCAACACCGGCGGCTCGCAGTTCTACATCTGCCATGAGGCCCAGCCCCACCTCGACGGCATGCACACCGTGTTTGGCCTCACCGGCAACATGGACGTAGTGCTCGCGCTCAAGAACGGCAGCCGCATCAGCAAGGTGACGATTCAGGACTGACTCGTGAAGGCCTAGGCCTCACCGTCGGCACCAGCTCAATGGCGCCATCACCCCACTCGGGGGGATGGCGCCACATGGCTGTGGGGATCACTGCAGGCCGTTGTCTGATTTTGAAGCAGCCTGCTACAGGGCTTCCTCGCGATCAGCGGAATCGAGATGGTTGGACAAGAGCGTGATGATCAGATCAGTCAGCGACTGATCACTCAGCAAGGCGTGGCGCTTGGCACGCCGGTGCAGATTGGCCGGCAACAACACAGAGAGCTTCTTCACGGTTCTCTGGGGCGTAGCCATGGGGTCTGAAGAGAGTTCGATGGACACCCGGCGATCTTATTGTGTCTACTTGCCTGACAGTATCTGGTAAGGAATCTGGTAAAGATTGCTTTATCTTCGCATTTCTTCTGGCGGCCCTGGGTTTTTTGATTTCATGCCTGACGACATTCTCTGAGTCAGTTAAACTATCCTTATTCTAGTACGAGCGTACGGCCAGACCCCCTGTCAGCTGACGCCGATAGTGCACCATAACGCATGCATCAGCTGATGTATCGGTTGATACTGATTGGTGGTGCATCGGGTTGTCAAGGGCTGCTGGTCGGGCGGGTTCTGGCGGGATTGCGAGGAAAGTGGACGAAATGCGAGAATTTTGAGTGGGAGCGACGATGTGCACCCTAAACTGGGCCTAAAATTTTCTTGACATCAGTTCGTATGGATGGTTACGGTACGGACAGCATTCAGGATGTCGTGAATGAAGATGCCGATCTTGAACAACCCAGCGTCGAGCCCATTGCCCGTGTCAGTGTGAGCCTCCCCCGCAGCCTCTATCGCCAGTTTCGGTTGCATGCGCTGGATCAGGACACCACGCTTTCAGCATTGATGGCTCGCTTGATTCGCCAAGAGATCAATCGCCAAATCTGAATTTCCCCTCCGCTTGAGTACATGGTAACGCACTAATGTTCTTGGCGTTTTAATGTGGTGATCGAAATTTTCTCTCTAATTGTATTTTGGTCTAAGCCTTGAAGCTCTTTGAGCAACTGTAAAAACTGGATAGCTTCCTCAGGGGTGTCAAAATGGTGATGGAGAGAATCTTGAAATCCTGCCGCCTGTTCTCTCTGGATCGCTCCTACCTGGCGGCGCTGCTCCCTGGGGCTGATTCCGTAGACCTCCCGGTAGCAGGCGCGGTTGAGGCTGTTATCGCTGAGGCCGCAACGGGCCATCAACTGTTGGATCGAGAGATGGTCCAGGTGCGGATCCCAGAGCAGCTGCCGCAACTGACTGAGGCGTGCCAGCTTCAGCCAGCGCATTGGTGAGAGGGCCAGCTGACTCTTGAAGCAGGCCTGCACGCTGCGCGGTGCGAGGGCAAGAGCATCAGCCAGCTGGTTCAGGCTGATCTCTTCGCTGAGCTGGGCCATCATCCGTTCGATGGCCAGGGAGGTGTGCCAGGCGGCGGTGGTGTCGCGGGCCTTTGGTGGGCCCAGGAGCTCGCGCAGTTCCTTGGCAAGCCGGCGCAGAAACCCCTCTGTGATTGCCTGGTGCTGCTGATGTTCGGCGCTGGAGAGCTGGGGGCCGAGAGCATCGATCAGTTGCACCAGGCTCGCTGGAGCGACCATCGCTTGCAGGTTGGCAAGCTGGGCTACGGGAATCGCCTCGGCGGAGAGGGCGCGCAGCAGGGCTGCGCTTTCCAATCTGAGGAACGTGACCTTGGAGTTGCGGTGGTGATTGATGCAGCTGCGGTTGGCGAGGTGCCAGTGCAGGGTGGGAGAGAGTGGCTGCCGGCCAGGCTGAGCGAGCGGTGCAACGCTGCTGAATTCTCCCGGCGGGTAACTGAGCATCAGGGCGTAGAACGCATCGCTGAGCTCGCCATGGTTTGTGGCCTTCCCATTGGTGCGCACCTCGCGCAACAGCAGTGGCGGCCCCTCGATGGTTTGGATCCGGAAGTGAAAGTCCTCGGAGATGTCCACGAGGTTGGCCTTGGCAGCTGAACTGAGAAAGTGCTCATAGAGGTCTGCCTTGCCTTCCAGCTGCAGGTACGGCACCGGACGACATGAACAAAAAGCGCGTCAAAGCTAGGGGGTGATTCGGCAGCGCCACAAGCCTCAGAACCAGCGCCAGCGCCAGCGGCGGGCAGCGGGCAGGGGCGGCGGCAGCGCCTGCACCAGCTGGCGTGCGCTCCCATCACGGCCAAGCTGGCGCAGGGCCTCGTAGGCCCGCAGGCGCCTGAGCCAGGCCGCGTTGTCGCCGCCTTGATCAGGATGCCAGCGCAGGCTGCTGCGGCGCCAGTGCCGCCGCAGCTCGCTGAGGCTGCAGGGGCCGCTGAGGCCGAGTTCGGCGCGGCAGCGCCTGGCAAAGGGCTCGAGCTGGCTGGCCTCCAGCGCCAGGGTGCGTCCATCGAGATCCACCAGCGACCAGCCGCGACGGCGCCGGCGCTGCCGGTTGAGAGCCTGCTGCTGGCGCTGGCCCTGCTCTTGCAGGCGCTCACTCGTGATGGCATCGCGGCAGTTTTGGCTCCAGCGCTCCATCAGCAGCAGGTAGAGCGCCAGGCCGGCGCGCAGCAGGCCCCACAGGGCCGCCAGGCCGAGCAGGGAAAACAGCAGCGCGGCAACAACGGCCAAGCTTGGGTGACTGGCGGCGGCTTCTATGGCAGCACGCCAAGGGCGTGCAGGCGCGGCTGGCGTTCGGCGAAGGCTTCAAGCAGCGGCGTCGCTTCGCCTTTGATGCTGCGGCCAAGGGCCTTGAGGCCCTCCAGCAGGTGCTGCTCCAGCTCAGCGCCGCCGAGCTGGCGGCTGTGACCCTCGAGCAGCAGGGCTTCCACCAGGGAAAAAGCAACGCCGCCGCCACTGGCCGGGGCGACCAGATGGGCATAGGAGCGGCCGCTGCGGATCAACTCCAGCAGCTGCGTATTCACGTGCCGGGCCCGCTCGACATCAGCGCAGGCGCTGCGATCAAAGCCGATGCGGCCGGCGTGCAGCAGCAAGGCCAGGAGCTTGGCGAGCTCCGCCAGCGGCAGTTGGGTGTCTTCTAGTAGCTGGCCGAAGCTGCGCGGCCCATGGGCCAGGCAGGCCTCCAGCTGCTGATAGCGCTCGGCCACACCGCTCACCTGGCCAAAGCTGGTTTCGAAGCGGTAGCTGTCGGTGGCGGGAGCCTCCTGCAGCCGCAGCATGATCTGGCTGAGGCGCTGGCGCAGTTCGCCCTCGGTGCTGGTGGCAACGCCGCGCAGGAAGAGATCGCGGCGGAACGACTGGTTGATCGCCAGATCCTGCAGGCTCTGGCGCAGGGCTGGATCGGCTTCGGCCTGCACCGCCGGGCGCACATTGGCGGGCAGCAGCTCCAGGAAGTTGTCCGGCAGGGTGGCGCTGGCGTGGAAGCGCAGCTTGTGGGCGGCGCAGCGTTGATGCAGCTCGGCCACATACAGGGGCTGCCAGCCCTGATTGGCATATTCCTGCAGGAGATAGGCGGCGTTCTGCGTGGGAATCCGGGCCAGCTTGCGGCGCAGGGCCGGCTGGGCCAGGGCCAGGGCTGATGGGCTCTCTTCGCTGCCGAGCAGGCTGGTGAGGGTGGCGGCGGCCTGCTGAAAGGCTTGGGCGGCACTGGCCTCGGCCTGGCGTTGGCGGGTGATTGCACCGAGGTGCTGGAAGGCGCTGGCTCCGAGCCAGCCGGGAAGGGTGTTGTAGGAGCAGTAGACAATGCCGCCCGGATTGAGTGCTGCGGCGGCCAGCTGCAACAGCGCCTGCTGGATCGGTGCGGTGATCCAGGTGGCGATGCCATGGGCGACCACGTAGTGATGGGCAGCGGCCAGCGGGCCGGGGTCGGCGGCGAGGCTGAGGAAGTCGGCCTCCTGGAACTGGATGTTGCTCAGCCCCAGTTGCTGGGCCAGCCGGCGGCTGTGGACGATGTGATCGGGCTGAAAATCGATGCCTGTGAAGCGACCTTC
>JBBASN010000009.1:0-37019 GCA_040399225.1 Prochlorococcaceae cyanobacterium
ACGTTCAGCTTGGGAAGCTGACATTCTACCACTGAATTACACCCGCAAATCTGAAGTTGAAGCCTCAGGTTTTGTGGCCGACGCGAAGGAATCAATCCTTCGAATCGGCCCATCAACCCTAGCAACTGTTGGGCCTATCAGCCGGCGAGGGCTGCAGCACAGGCCGCCACGCCGGCACCCGGCGTGCCCTTGTGCAGGCCCAGGTCCACCAGGGTGGCCTCGATGGCGGCCACGGCGGTGAGCACGTCACGGTCGCACACGAAGCCCAGGTGACCGATGCGGAACACGTGACCCTTGAGGTGGTCCTGGCCGCCGGCCAGCAGGATGTCGAACTTCTCTTTCACGGCCTTGCGCATCGCCTCGGCATCGATGCCTTCGGGGGCCACGGCGGTGATCGCCGGGCTGCCATGGCCCTCTGCGGCATAGAGAGGAAGTCCGATTGCCTTCATGCCGGCCTGGGCGGCGGCACGGTGGCGGCTGTGGCGGGCGAAGATCGCCTCCAGACCCTCGGCCTGCATCATTTCCAGGGCCGCCTGCAGGGCGAAGTAGAGGTTGATGGCAGGGGTGAAGGGGTTGCTGTCGGCCTTGGCCGATTTCCTGTACTTGCCCAGATCCAGATAGAACTTGGGCAGGTCGGAGCGGCCGTAGGCCTCCCAGGCCCGCTCGCTCATGGCCACGAAGGCCAGGCCCGGCGGCATCATGTAGCCCTTCTGGGAGCCGGAACCGATCACGTCGATCCCCCAGGCATCCATTGGCACGTTGCAGGCGCCCAGGCTGGTGACGCAGTCGGCGATGGTGAGGGCGGTGCCGTGGGCCTTCACGTGCCTGGCGATCGTCTCCAGGTCGTTGATCACCCCCGTGGAGGTTTCCGAGTGGGTGAGGATCACCGCCTTGATCGCCTTGGCCGTGTCGGCCTCCAGGGCGGCACGGAAGGCTTCCGGATCGAGGGGCTGGCCCCATTCGGCCTTGATCACCTGCACGTCCAGGCCATAGGCCTGGGCCACCTTCACCCAGCGCTCGCCGAACTTGCCGTTGTCGCCGCAGAGCACCGTGTCGCCCTTGCTCACCACGTTGATGATCCCGGCCTCCATGGCCGCAGTGCCGCTGCCGGTGATCACCAGCACGTCGCTGCTGGTCTGGTGCAGCCATTGCAGCTGCTCGGTGGTGCACTTGACGATCTTCTGGAAGTCGGCGCTGCGGTGGCCGATCGGGTGGCGGCCCATGGCCTGCAGGACGGTTTCCGGCACCGGCGTGGGGCCGGGGATCATCAGGGTGAGTTTGTCCTGCATGGTGGAGGCGCGGGCGGATGGGGGCGAGGGGCCACCATAAAAAACAGGGCATCCAGGGGCTGCCCCCACCATCTTTCCGCCCGGATGGAGCCGTCCGCTCCGCCATCGCCCCCCTGCGCTCTGCCTTTGCCCGCTTCCTGCTTCCCCTTCGCCTGCGCGCTCGAGGATGTCCTGCGGCGCAGGCAGCGGCTCGGTTCCAGGTGGGGCGCCGCCGTTGCGCTGTCAGGCCGATGGCCCTGAGTTCGGCCTGGTTGCCCGCCCTGCTGGTTGTGCTCTGGGCCTGGGTGTTGCGCCGCAGGCCCCACACCGCCCACAGCACCCGCGTCCGCCGCAGCGCGATCGTGCTCGTCGTGCTGCTGAGTGGCCGCTATCTGCTGTGGCGCGCCACCAGCACCCTCAACCTCGTGAGCGCCGAGGCCACCGCCCTGAGCCTGCTGTTGCTGGCCGCCGAGGTGATCCTGGTGGGCCACGGAGCGCTGCAGCTGTTGCTGGCCTGGTTCCGGCAGCCGCCGATCGCCGCGGAGGCGCACCAGGCCGCCCAGCGGCTGGAACACCTGATCCGCTGCGAGTCCCGGCGGCTTGCCAGGGTCGATGTAGTGGTGCCCAGCCGCGGTGAACCGCTGGAGCTGCTGGAGCGCTCCCTGCGGGGTTGCCTGGCCCTGGAGTACCCCCGGGTCGCCGTGTGGCTGCTCGACGATGCAGCCCGGCCGGAACTGGCCGACCTGTGCCTGCGCCTGGGCTGCCGCTATCGCAGCCGAACGGATGGTCGCCATGCCAAGGCAGGCAATCTCAACCACGCCCTGCCTCACCTGCACGGGGATCTCCTGCTGGTGTTCGATGCCGATGTGCTGCCCCAGCGGCATTTCCTGACCCGCACCGTGGGGCTGTTCGACGATCCGCGGGTGGCCCTGGTGCAGACCCCCCAGAGCTACATGAATCCCGACCCGGTGAGCCGCAACCTGGGTCTCGAGCGCTGGCTGATGCCAGAGAGGAGGTGTTCTATCGGTGGATTGAACCCACCCGCCAGGGGGTGGGTGCCGTGGTGTGTGCCGGCACCTCCTTCCTGGTGCGGCGGTCTGCCCTCGAGCAGGTTGGCGGCTTTGAAACCGGCACCCCCTCCGAGGACTTGGCGACGGGGATCCGCCTCAGCGCGGCGGGCCACCGCATCCTGTATCTCAACGAGAAACTCAGCGCCGGCCTGGCCCCGCCCAGCCTGGCGGCGATGGCGCGTCAGCGCAGCCGCTGGGCAAGCGGCACGCTCCAGACGTTGCGAACCACGGCGAATCCTCTGGTCATCCCGGGCCTCAACCCCCTGCAGCGGCTGGCCTTGCTCGAGGGCATCCTCCACTGGTTCAACGTGATCCCCCAGCTGGTGCTGGTGCTGATGCCGCTCAGCTTCGGGCTGCTGGGTGTTCCGCCCCTGGTGCTTCCCGACCAGGGCGCGCTCAGCGTGGCCCTGCCGCTGCTGCTCGCCCAGGTGCTGCTGGTTCGCTGGTTCAGCCATGGCGCGCGCTCGGCGCTGATGCCCGAGCTCTATGGCTGGATCTTTGTGGTGCCGGTGTTGCTGGCCGTGCTGGACACGGTGCTGGGCCGTCCGCGGCCCTTTCAGGTCACGCCCAAGGAAACCCCCTTGGGCCGGCCGGCGCCGGCGCCTTGGCTGGTGTGGAGCTGCCTGGCCATCGGCAGCCTGCTGGCAGCCGTGCGGGCCTGTTGGGATCGGTACCCCTCCGATGCCGTGGTCTGGTTCCGGCCTGTGCACGCCCAGGGGGTGCTCGAGCAGGGGCCGCGGCGCTGGGCCGTGCGGCTCACGGCCATCAGCGAACGGGGTGTGGAGCTGAGCTGGTCGGCCGCAGATCCGGGTGGAGAGCTGCCGCAGCGGCACAGGCCGCTGCTGATCCACGCCGACTGCCTGGGAACCGACTCCCTGGCCCTGCGGCTGGAGCAGGTGCGGAGTTCCGGGGGCCGGGTGCAGCTCGGCGCCCTCTGGCTCTGGCGGTCCCAGGCGGAGGCCTTCCGGCTCCAGGGGCAGCTCTACCAACAGCCCGGTGCCTGGCCGGTGCGTCAGTCGCCGTCTGACCTTCTCGCTATCCCCGCCCTGCTCCTGCGGTTGCTGCGACCCCAGGGCCCCGAAGGATGGTTGAACCGCAGCGCCCTGACGATCAATCTGGAGTGCAGGCCCTACAAGCCCGTGCTTCCGTTGCTGGTTGACTGATTCCAAGTTGTTCCCTGGGCCGCGATGGCCGGTGATCTCTGGCTGTTGCCGGTGGCTGTGCTAGTTGGCACCGTGGCCATGGCCAGCGGTATCGAAGGGGGAACCCTGTTAGCGCCCCTGTTTCTGCTGGTGCTACGACTGCCTGCCCAGCAGGCGGCGGCTGCCGGACTGATTACCGAGGTGTTCGGCTTCACCAGCGGGCTGATCGCCTATCAGCGCCGACAGCTGATCGACGGGGCTCTGGTGAGGAGTCTGCTGCCGGCCACGCTGCCGACGGCGTTGTTGGCATCGCTGGCCTCAGGTGTGCTGCCGGCCGCCGCCTTGGAAGCCCTGCTGGCCGGTGCCCTGGGGCGTGGAGTGGATCGATCGCCTGCTGCTTGGATTCGGCGCGCTGAGCCTGGGGGCGCAGTGTCGGCGGGCCTGGGTGAGATGAATGCCTATGTGTTGTTTCGTCGTCGTTGCCTGGAGGCAGGGCCGGCCGTGGCCAGTGGGGTCGCCGTGGTGGCGATCAGTGCCCAGGCCGCCGCTGCGGCAACCCTGATTCGGCTGTGGCGCAGCCCGGAGCCACTGCTTAGTGGGGTGCTGCCTGTGGTGGTCTTCACTGTGCCCGGTGTACTCACGGGGCACAGCTTGGAGCCTGGCTGGCCGGTAACCTGCCGCGGCTTTGGCTGGAGCGGGGGGTGGCGGGGGTGCTGGTGTGGTCGCGGCAACTCTGGGGCTGCAGCTTCTGGTACCGCTGACCCTCCGGTGAGAGCAGTCCCACTCAGGATTGTCCGGTGTCTCAGTCCGTCAGGCAATCCAATCACCAGGGCTGCGGGTATTTCCTCTGTCCGCTTTGGATCCATCCATGCCATCCCTCTCTTCCCGCCTTCGCGCCGGTCTCGGAGTCGCCGCCATCACGGCTGCCGCTCTCACCCTGCCGGCCTATGCCGCGGGCTGTGGTCCGCGCGGAGGCTGTTGTGGCAGCAAGAAGCAGCTCCAGCGGTCCGGTGGCTGCGGCGCCGCCAAGCCGGGGGGGTGCTGTGCCGCTAAGCCTGGGGGGTGCGGCGCCGCCAAGCCCGCTGGCTGCTGCGCCGCACGCTGATGCTCCTGCGCCAGCGCTACCAGGCCGGTTGCCGCAGCCTGCGCCACTGGCTCAGGGTGAACGAGCGGCATGGGTCGCTGGTGCGCGTCTGCACCGGCGACGTGGTGGTGCTTGCTGAGCGCCACTATCCCGAGGACGATTGGCGCGACCCGCCCAGCGGCGGCCAGGCTTATTACCACTGCCACCGCCCGGGCGATGAGCACGGCCATCTGCATCTGTTCATGCCCGCTGAGCCCGGCGCCGAGCTCACCCATCTGCTGGGCATCGGCCTCGATCCCCGGGGGCTGCCCCTCAGCCTGTTCACCGTGAATCGCTGGGTGGCCAACGATGCCTGGCTGCCGGCAGGCCCGTGCGCCGAGCTGGTACTGCGCTTCAGCTTGGCGGCCAGCGGGGCCGACCCCCGCTTCAGCGGCTGGCTGGAGCAGTTCCTGCGCTTCTACGCGCCGGCGATCCAGACCCTGCTGCTGGAGCGTGACCGGGCCCTGGCGGCCAAGGACGAGCCCCTGGAGCAGGCCCTGGAGGACCGTGACCTGGAGATCCCCAGCCAGGTGGCCATCGACTGGGGCGCTGATCTCGACGACGTTCAACAGCACTGGCGAGCCCATGTGGAGCAGCTTCGATCCAGCCCTGTTGCACCATCCGGTGGGGATGGTGCTGTTCGTGCTGGCCTATGCGATCGCTGAGGTGATCCTGCTTCCGGCAGCGCCGGCCACGATCCTTGCCGGCAGTGTGTATGGCCTGGCGCTGGGTTCGGCCCTGGTGGTTCTAGGGGCTTCCCTTGGCGCCATTGCGGTGTTCCTGCTTACGCGTCGCTGGCTTCGCCCCCAGGCCAGCCGCTGGCTGGAGCGCTCCAGGCACCTGGCGGCCCTGCGCCAGGTGGTGAGCCAGGAAGGCCTGCGGGTGTTGCTGCTGGCCCGCCTCTCGCCAGTGCTGCCCTTCAGCCTCCTGAACGTGGCCTACGGCCTCAGCGACATCCCCCCCCTCACCTTCGCCCTCGGTCTGATCGGCATCGTGCCCGGCACGGTGCTCTATGTGGGGCTGGGCTCGGCCGTTGCCGGGGCCGGAGCGGATGCCGGGGCCAGCGTCGGGGCCCGAGGCCTGCGCCTGATCGGACTGCTGGCCACCCTGGCCTGCGCGCTGCTCCTGGCGCGCCGGTTGCTGCCCGGCTCGGCTTCAACTCAGTCCCACCCCCAACCCTGAATCCTGCGTCCCTTTCCTATGACCGTGCACCCAACGGCAGGGCCAGCGCAGGCCTCCGGGCCTCAGCGGCGACCCCCGATCCCCTTGGCCATGGCCGGCCTGGCTCTGGTGGCAGCCGTGGCGGGCTGCAGCGCGGCCCGCGCACCGAAGCTCAGCCTCAGCGGATCCAGCACGGTGGCCCCCCTGGCCGCCGAGATCGCCAAGCGCTACGAGGCCAGCCATCCCGGCAGCCGCGTCGACGTGCAGACGGGCGGCTCCTCCCGGGGGATCGCCGACGCGCGCAGCGGCACCGCCCAGATCGGCCTGGTGTCCAGGGCGCTCAAGCCGGAGGAAGCGGATCTGCAGGCCACCACGATCGCCATCGACGGGATCGCCCTGATCGTGAACCGTGCCAATCCGGTGCGCAGCCTCAGCGACGACCAGATCCGGGCGGTGTACACCGGGGCGATCAGCAACTGGCGCCAGCTGGGCGGTGCGGATGCGCCGATCACGGTGGTGACCAAGGCGGAGGGGCGCTCCACCCTGGAACTCTTCCTCGAGCACTTCCGGCTCGACAGCCGTCAGATCAAGGCGTCGGTGGTGATCGGCGACAACCAGCAGGGCCTCCTCACTGTGGCGGCCGATCCCCACGCGCTCGGCTACGTGTCGATCGGCACCGCCAGCCAGGAGGCGGATGCGGGAACAGCCATCCGGCTGCTGCCCCTGGCCGGCATCGCCCCCAGCCTGGAGAACGTGCGCTCCGGGCGCTATCCGCTCTCCCGGCCCCTGAATCTGGTGATCCAGCCGCCGGCGGCGGCCGGTGTGGCCCCCTTCCTCGCCTTTGCCCGCTCTCCTGAGGTGCACGTTCTTGTTGAAGCCCAGTTCTTCGTTCCACCGGCACGCTGACCGGCCGCTGCTGTGGACGCTGCGGCTGCTCTCGGCGCTGGCGGCCCTGATCGTGGCCCTGATCCTGCTGTTCGTGCTGCGCGAGGCCTGGCCCGCCCTGCAGCAGCTCGGGCCGGTGCGCTTCCTGGGCGATCCCGGCTGGCATCCCGCCAGCGGGGATGGCGATGCCGGCTACGGCCTGCTGCCGATGCTGGCCGGCACCCTGCTCTCCAGCGGCGGGGCCGTGCTGCTGGCCGCTCCGCTGGGCCTGGGCTCGGCCTTGTTCGCCACCAGCTATGGCCCACCCCGGCTGCGCGGGCCGCACCGGCAGCTGCTGCAGCTGCTGGGCGGCATCCCCTCGGTGGTGGTGGGGTTCTGGGGCCTGGTGGTGCTCACCCCGCTGATCCGCCAGTGGCACCCGCCCGGCCAGAGCCTGCTGGCCGGCATTCTCTGCCTCACGTTGATGATCCTGCCCACCACCGCCCTGCTCAGCGAACAGGCGCTGCGCGACGTGCCCGCCGGATCGCTGCAGGCCGCCGCCGCCCTGGGGCTGTCGCGCCGGGCCACCCTGGAGGGGGTGGTGCTGCCGGTTGCCCGGGGCGGGCTGCTCAGTGCGGTGGTGCTGGCCAGCGGCCGGGCCCTCGGGGAAACCATGGCCGTGCTGATGGTGGGGGGCAACGTGATTCAGGTGCCGGCCACCTTGTTCGATCCGGTGCGCACGCTCACGGCCAACATCGCCCTCGAGCTCGGCTATGCCCTCGAGCTGCACCGCGCGGTGCTGTTCGTGGGTGGGCTGGTGCTGATGGGGGTGGTGGCGGTGGTGATGGCCCTGGCGGCCGGCCTGCGGAGCAGCCCCGGCCATGGCTAGGCGCGGCGCCGCCCGCTGCGACCGGGCGATCGACACGGCCCTGGCCCTGCTGGCCTGGCTGGTGGCCCTGCTGGTGGTGGGGATGGTCGGCTGGATCGTGGCCGACCTGCTGCGGCAGGGCCTGCCGCGGTTGAGCTGGGCCTTCCTGGTGGAGCTGCCCGGTGATGCCGGCCGCAGCGGCGGCATCCGGCCGATCCTGATCTCCACCCTGCTGATCCTGGGCGTGTGCCTGGCGGTGAGCGTGCCGATCGGCCTGGCCACCGCCGTGTTCCTGGCGGAGTTCCAGCGCGGGCAGCGGGGCTTCGGGCCGCTGGTGCGCTATTCGCTCGACACCCTCGCCGGGGTGCCGTCGATCGTGTTCGGCCTGTTCGGCAATGCCTTCTTCAGCATCACCCTGGGGCTGGGCTTCTCGATCCTCGCGGGTGGGCTCACCCTGGCCTGCATGGTGCTGCCGCTCCTGATCCGCAGCATGGAGACGGCCCTGCGCGCCGTGCCGGCCGAGCACCGGGTGGCCACCGCCGCCCTCGGCCTGCCCCAGCACGTGTCGCTGCTGCACATCGTGCTGCCGGCCGCTGCGCCCGGCCTGGCGGTGGGCCTGGTGCTGGGCATCGGCCGCGCCCTGGCCGAAACCGCCGCCCTGCTGTTCACCAGCGGCTACGTGGATCGGCTGCCCGACTCCCTGCTCGACTCGGGCCGGGCCCTGTCGGTGCACATCTTCGACCTGGCCATGAACGTGCCGGGCGGTGGCTCCCAGGCCGCGGCCACAGCCCTAGTGCTGGTGGCTCTGGTGCTGCTGATCAACGCGCTCACCGGCTGGGCGGCCCGCCGCTGGCTGGGCTCCCTCCACTCCACCGCCTTCTGACCATGACCGATCCGCAGATCTGCCTGGAAGCGCGCGACCTGTCGGTGCGCTACGGCGGCCGGCCGGCGGTCAGCGGCGTGGGGCTCCGGGCCCGCCGGGGGCGGATCCTGGCGATCGTGGGGCCATCGGGCTGCGGCAAGAGCACCGTTCTGGCCTGCTTCAACCGCCTGCACGACCTCAACCCCGCCTGCGAGCTGCAGGGCAGCATCCGCCTCGATGGCCAGGAGATCCTGCGCCCCGGGCTCGACGTGCTCGCCCTGCGCCACCGCGTTGGGTTGATCGCGCAACGGCCCAATCCCCTGCCGCTCTCGATCGGCCGCAACCTCACCTTCCCCCTGCGCCACCACGGCATGGGCCGCCGCGCTGACCGCCAGGACGCCGCTCAGCGGGCCCTGCTGCGGGTGGGCCTGTGGGAGGAAGTGAAGGATCGCCTGGGCCGGCCGGCCAGCGAACTCTCCGGGGGGCAGCAGCAGCGCCTCTGCCTGGCCCGGGCCCTGGTGCTGGAGCCGGAGGTGCTGCTGCTCGACGAACCCTGCAGCGCCCTCGATCCGCTCGCCAGTGGTGTGGTGGAAGAGCTGGTGGCGTCCCTGCGAGGCAGCGTCACGATCCTGATCGTGACCCACAACCTGGCTCAGGCCCGCCGCCTGGCCGACGACCTGGCCGTGTTCTGGAACCGCGACGGCGTGGGCTACCTCGAGGAGCAGGGCAGCGCCGATGCGGTGTTCGCCTCGCCCCGCTCGCCGATCACCGCCGCCTATCTGGGCGGAACCAGGGGCTGATCCACTTAGATGTTCCGCATACATCCAGGTGATGGAGTGGCGCTGATTTAAGGGACGGGAGATGAGTTCCGCACCATAAAAAGTCAGAAGAGCCTGATCGACAGGTTCTTCTGTCTACGGTTACTCGTGTACTGGGTTAATCAGGGCGAATCAAGCCCACAGACTCGACACCGCCCCGAATACTGCTTCGCCGATGCGTTCGCCATTGACGATGCCTTGCTTGTTGCCATCATCAAAGTGAATGCCTCCAAAAATCCGGGAATCACCAGATTCCACCCATGCATCTTGCCACGTATTCCAGGATAGGGTAATGGGAATATTTTTTTCCTTTTCAATCAGGGAAGTCGTTGTCACGGAAGCTCCAAAATCAGTTCGCCCTGTAATCAGTTCAATCACTTTGCCGGCTGCGGATGAGAATGTGCTATGTCCAGAGGTGAACTCGGCAAAGGGAGGCGAATAGAAGTTGCCAAAGGTCTGGTAGGTTTCCCATCCGACACCGTTAATCTTTTGTGTATTCTTGGTGCCGCGGTTGTAGGCATTGATCTGAACGCCGCCAGTGATGGGATCGACATCTTCAAGCAACCCAAGGCGGCTGAGTTCACGAATGGCGGTGAGTGGGCGGGTGTAGTCGGTTTTGGTCTTCAGGCCCCAGGACGAGACACCGGCGGAAAGCAGGGCCTGGCCGATGCCGAAGAACATCCGTACATCCTGCTGACGCGTGTTGTCATACAGCTCCGAGGCGTAGCGACCGAACTCCATCCAGGTGCCGGGTGGAAAGCCGGTGCCTGGACCATCCTCCCAGAACTCAGCAATTAACTTCTCCTTGTCGGTGAGGTTGGCGCTGGCGTTGATGACACGCTCAGCCTGGGCTATGAATGCAGGGTTGATGTCAACCCCGATCAAGTCTTTTCGGATGGGGACGACTTCGCCATTGGCTCTTTTTATCTTTCCAGCTTTTGCATTGTGAGTAGCATCAGGATCCAGCAGGAAAGGCTCAGGGGATTTGAGGCCAGCTTGGAGATCTTTGAGTTGTTTCTTGCCGAGGATCTGATTCACCTTCCCCCACTGGGGGGTGAGAAACTTTTGAATACCGCTTTCAGGGTTGCCGCCCACGTTGTATTCGGGAGTCCAGCGATCGATCTTGAAAACGTTTGTTGGGCCAGAATTGATAGGACTGTAGTTACTGACAGCTCGCGAGCCATCGAGATCGTAAAATGAAAGCACCGAAGTGGCAACGGAGGTGCCGACTTTCTTAGCGGCGGCATCGGCCTTTCTACCTAGGTTGTTTAACAAAGCACGCAGACCTGTTTCCGCTAAGGAGCCTCCCTCAGGTGCTTCACGCCGCATAACATCGATTGCAGCGTAGGCGATCACGTTATCAATGAAGGCTTCTTGATCTTTCTTGGTGATACCCTTCAGAGAGTCTTTGGCGAGCTTTGCTAGGCTTTTATCCGTGTTCTTTCTGCCCAGGCTTGTCTGTTCTTTGTTATCAAAGATCTGCTGGGCTTCATACATCGCCGAGCCCACCATGCCGTAGAATCTAGCGGCAATGGTGGGGCCGATCACTCCATTGATTTTGACCGCTCGAGCTTCAACAAGATCGGTGGCTATGCCGGCCAACTTGAACGCCACCGTCGAAGCGCCATCGGTGACCCTGGTCTCAGTGTTGAGCGTGTTTCCATCAGGATTGACCCTGACAAGCTCCGGGTTGGCCATGGGTAGATCTCGAATTGTTAAATTTTTCTTGCTCCGTAAGGGCTCGGAACATTTGAAAAGTTTGAACTGGCTCGGATCACCCCCCCCCAGGAATTATATATATCTTAACAACGTTTTTCTTGTTATTGTTTAAGAAATATTGCCAAGGTGAAAATACCGGTAGGATCGCGCTAATTGGTCCGAGTCCTTATTTCCTATGCTTTTCCGGCCCTGCTGGTTGTTCTTCATGGTCTGAGTGCTTCGCGGATACGCTGTAGCCGCTTCCGTGCTGGGATTCCAGCTGGTTGCCAGGGGTTGCTCGCCCGTAATTCAGCGTTCGAACTGTACCGATGATCAGCAACAGGAACCCTTGGTCGCCGAGGCGGTTGTGGACTGGAGCAATTCCGCCGACCAATGAGAGGTTCCATCAAAAGGCAGCGCGTTGCCGCAGCCCTCAAACAGGCCGTAGTGGCGGCTGAAATCGCCAATCAAGTCGAAGTGCGAGGCCAGGCGGCTTTCGGCGAGCATGCGGAAGGTGTTGCCACAGACGGGAAACACCTTGCCGGCCTCGATCCAGTGGTGCTTGTCGAAAGGCAGGGCGTGGGGGTGCTCGGCGATCGTGCCGCGGTAGATCACCGCCTGGCCGTGGTCTTCGCAGGCATCCTCCAGCTCGGGGAGGTGGAACAGCCGGTAGGTGGCGGAGAAGAAGCGGATGGCGCCGGTGCGGGCGGCCAGCTCGGCATCGGTGATCTCCAGGGGCCGGTCGCTCACCAGGCGGGGATCGGCGAAGCCGGCCTGGCGAGCCAGGCGCAGGAAGTCGTTCCAGTAGAGGGCGCCGCTGAGGCATTCGCCGTAGAGCACCGGATCGTGACGCAGCGCCTCGGGCACGCGCCGGTCGGCGTACACGTCGGCGAAGAAGAACTCACCGCCGCGCTTGAGCAGGCGCCGCACCCCGTTCAGCACGGCCAGCTTGTCGGCCGAGAGGTTCACCACACAGTTGGAGATCACCAGATCGAAGCTGCCGGGCTCCAGGGGCAACTGATCGAGCTGCTCGATGCGGCCCTCCAGGAACGTCACGTTGGCGAAGCCGAACTGGTCGGCGTGGTGCTGCTGGTGCCGCCGGGCCACCGCCAGCTGCTCGGGCGTCATGTCCACGCCCACCACCGCGCCGCTGGCGCCCACCAGCTGGGCCAGCAGGTACACGTCGCGGCCACTGCCGCAGCCCAGATCCAGCACCCGCAGGCCCTCCAGCAGCGGCGGCACCACCAGGCCGCAGCCGTAGTAACGCGACAGCACCTCGGGATGGATGCGGGCCAGCAGCGGACGCAGGGCTTCGGGCACGCTGCTGGCGTCGCAGCAGGCGTCGGTGCGCAGGTCGGCGCTGCTGCTGAGCGTGGCGCCGTAGTACTCCTGCACGCCGCGGCTCACGTCGGGGGTGCTGGTATCAGGGGTGCTGGGGTCCGCCGGGCTGGTGGCGGTGGGGCTGCAGCAGCTGGTGGTGGAGGTGGTGTCTGTGGGGCTGGCCATGGAAGGGTGCAGGGGGTTGGACAGGAGAACTTCGGGGGGCTCAGCCGCGCCGTCGCCAGGCGTGGTAGCGGCGCAGCCAGGGCATCAGGTGCTGGGGCACCCGCTGCTTCTTCCAGCTGGCGGCGGCGAACTTGTTGGCCTCCGCCATGGTGGGGTAGGCGTGAATGGTGGCAAAGATCCGGCCCAGCCCCAGGCCCCATTTCATCGCCAGCACGAACTCAGCCAGCAGTTCGCCGGCATGCTCGCCCACGATCGTGGCGCCGAGGATGCGGTCGCCTCCCGGCTGGGTGAGCACCTTCACGAAGCCCTGCTCGGCGCTCTCCACGATGGCGCGGTCAAGTTCGTGCAGGGGGAAGCGGGTCACGTCCACGGCGATGCCCTGCTGCGCGGCGTCGGCTTCGGTGAGCCCCACGGTGGCCACCTCCGGTTCGGTGAAGGTGGTGCGGGGGATCACCCGGTAGTCGGCCTTGAAGGCGCGCAGGTTGCCGAACAGGGCATTCACCGCCGCATACCAGGCCTGGTGGGCGGCGGTGTGGGTGAACTGGAACGGCCCGGCCACATCGCCGGCGGCGTAGATGTTCGGGTAGTTGGTCTGCAGGAAGGCGTTGGTGGTGACCGTGGCGCCGGTGGGGATGCCCAGCTCCTCCAGGCCGTAGCCCGTGAGCCGGGCGCGGCGGCCGAGGGCGCAGAGCACGGCATCGCAGGCGATCACCCGCTCCTGCTCCCCCTGCCGCACCCGCACCGTGATCGCCCCCTGGGGGCCGGGCTGGCGCTCGAAGCCGAGCACCTGGGCGCCCATCAGCAGCGTCACGCCGTCAGCTTCCAGGGCCTGCTGCACCTCGGCGGCCACGTCCGCGTCTTCCTTGCTCAGCAGGCGCTGGCTGCGCTGGATCTGGGTGATCGGCAGGCCCAGCTGGGCCAGGGCCTGGGCCAGTTCGCAGGCGATCGGCCCGCCCCCCAGCACCGCCAGCCGCGGCCGCTCCAGGGCGCAGCTGCCCAGCCAGCTCCACACCGTTTCGCTGGTGAGCAGCGGCACGGCATCGCTCCCCGGCCAGTGGGGCAGCACCGGCTCGGCGCCGGTGGCCAGCACGATCGCGCGGGCCGTGAGCGTCTGCTCCTCCCCCTCGGGCCCCTGGATCGCCACGGTCCAGGGATCGAGCAGGCGGGCCTGGCCGCGCAGCACCTCCACCCCCAGGCCCTCGTAGCGCTCGACGCTGTCGTGGGGCGCAATCGCCTCCACCTTGGCGGCCACCCGCGCGAACACCTCCCGCACGCTCAGGCGCGGCTCCACCGGCTCGAGGCCGTAGCGGTCGGCGCGGCGCATGCGCGCCGCCAGCCGCGCCGAGCTGATCAGCGCCTTGCTGGGCACGCAGCCGGTGTTGAGGCAGTCGCCGCCCATCGCGGCGCGCTCCACCAGGGTCACCCGCGCCTTCACCGTGGCGGCGATGTAGGAGGTCACCAGCCCTGCCGCACCGGCGCCGATCACGATCAGATTGCGGTCGAAGTGGCGGGGGCGCCGCCAGGGGCGGTAGAGCCGCCAGATCTGCCAGCGGCGGGTGGCCGCCTTGGCCAGCCAGGGGAACAGGGCCAGCAGCAGCAGCGAGCCCAGCAGCGGCGGGCTGAGGATGCCGCCCAGGCCGCGCAGCTGGGCCAGCTGGGTGCCGGCGTTCACGTACACCAGCGTGCCGGGCAGCATGCCGATCTGGCTGGTGAGGTAGAAGCTGGCGGCCCGCATCGGCGTCAGCGCCATCAGCAGGTTCACCAGAAAGAAGGGAAACACCGGCGCCAGCCGCAGGCTGAGCAGGTAAAACACCCCATCGCGCGCCACGCCCGCCTCGATCGGCGCCAGCTGGCGGCCGAAGCGCCGCCGCACCAGATCGCGCAGCAGGGTGCGGGCCATCAGGAAGGCCAGCAGGGCCCCCAGGCTGGAGGCGAACGACACCAGCAGGGTGCCGAGCCCCACACCGAAGATCGCCCCGCCGGCCAGGGTGAGCACCGCGGCCCCCGGCAGCGACAGGGCCGCCACCAGCACGTAGATGAGCATGTAGGCCCCGGCCACCAGCACCGGCGCCTGCGCCCGCCGCTCCAACAGGGCGCCGTGGGCGCGCTGCAGGCCCTCGAGGGTGAGCTGGCGGTGCAGGCCCAGAGCGAAGAACAGCACCACCACCAGGGCGATGGCGGCGATCAGCAGCAGCTGGCGCCAGCGGGCGGGCCGACCGGTCGGTGGCGCTGCGGGGGAGGTCATGCGTCAGGCTCGATCCCGTCGGTACCGGTGAAGCCTTCCCGTGGATTGCCCGCGGAGGGGAGATGAAAACCAGCAGGTCCGCTGGCCGGTACTGCCATCACCGGGTTTTGGGAGGGTCGGTTTCCTGCAGCGTCCTGTGCGAGTCGTGATCCTGGCCAAGGCCCCACGGCCCGGCAAGGTGAAGACCAGGCTGGCGCCGGCCCTGGGGTCGGAAGAAGCCGCCCGGCTGGCGGAACGGCTCCTGCGCCGCACCATTGCGACGGCCTGTGCCAGTGGTCTCGGCGTGGTGGAGCTGTGTGCGAGTCCCGCCCCCGATGATCTGGCGTGGCGGCGGCTGAGCTGGCCGCCGGAGCTGGTCTGGAGCGAACAGACCGGCGGTGATCTGGGTGAGCGCATGGCGGCGGTGGCCCAGCGGGTGCTGGCGTCGGGCGCGAATCTCCTGCTGCTGGGGATGGATTGCCCCGAACTGGAAGTCCACCACCTGCAGACGGCCGCGGCCCAGCTGTCAGGCGCCGATGCTGCGCTGATCCCCAGCCTGGATGGGGGCTATGTGCTGCTGGGCCTGCGCTGCTTTCACCCCGCCCTGTTCCAGGCGGTTCCCTGGAGCACGGCTGCGGTCTGCGCCATCACCCGCGAGCGGCTGCGCACGCTGGGATGGTCGTGGACCGAGCAGTGCCCCCTGACCGATCTCGACGAACCTGCAGATCTGGATCGTCTCCCGCAGACAATCCGTGGGCAACTTGCGATCGGCCATGACCCTGGATCACCCGCCCCAAGGGGCCGCACCGGCCCTGCTGGACAGCATTCAGGTGGTGATCCCGGTGCGTGATGAGGAGAACACGCTCGCCTATGTGATCGGCCAGCTGCAGGGCCAGGGTGTGCGTCGCATCCGGGTAGTGGACAACGGCAGCCGCGATCGCAGCGCCGCCATTGCCCGGCAGCTGGGGGCGGAAGTGCTCAGCGAACCGACTCCCGGCTATGGGCGGGCCTGCTGGCGGGGCTGCAGCAATCTCGATCCGGCTGTGCGCTGGCTCCTGTTCTGTGATGGCGACGGCGGCGATCCGCTCGAGGAGCTGCCCCGCTTCCTGCAGCTGATGCAGCACCACGACCTGCTGCTGGGCGACCGCACCGCCACCGCCGCCGGACGGGCGGCGCTGACGCCTCTCCAGCGCTGGGGCAACTGGCTGGCCACAACGCTGATCGCCCTGGGCTGGGGATTCCGCTACCGCGATCTGGGCCCTCTGCGGCTGGTGCGGCGCTCTGCGTTCGAGGCCATGGGGATGCGCGACCGCGGTTATGGCTGGACCCTGGAGATGCAGGTGCGGGCGATCGAGCTGGGTCTGCGGGTGCGGGAGATCCCCGTTTCCCATCGGCCGCGCCTGGCCGGCCACTCCAAGATCTCCGGGCGCTGGGGCGCCAGTGTGCGGGCCGGGAGCGTGATCCTCTCCACCCTCGGGCGCAGCTGGCTGAGGCGATGGCAGTGATGGCGCCCCTCTCGACCCGCCTGCGGCTGCTTGCCAGCGCCCTGCTGTTGATCGGCGGGGCGTTGTGGATGGCTCCCCACGGCGACCTGTTCCACCCAGCCCAGCTGTTGCCGTTCTGGGGGGCGGCGGCGGTGATGGGTCTGGGGTTTGCCCTCTCCTGGACCTTGCCTGCCCTTCCCCGGGCACTGTTCTGGGCCGTGGCGGTGCTGGCGCGGCTGGCGCTGCTGCCGATGGATCCCAGCGATGACATCTGGCGCTACCTCTGGGAGGGAGGAATCCAGCTGCAGGGTTTCAGCCCGTATCACCTCCCGCCTGATGCCCCGGCCCTGGAGGCCCTGCGCACGCCCTGGTGGGGGCAGATCAACCATCCGGGCACCACGGCGATCTATCCGCCCCTGGCCCAGCTGCTGTTCCGGCTGCATGCCGCCCTGGCCCAGCAGGTGCTGCTGTTCAAGGCGTCCTTCCTGGCCGCCGATCTGGCCATCTGCGGTCTGCTCGCTGCCCGCTTCGGCGCGACCCGCGCGGCGCTCTATGGCTGGAATCCGCTGGTGATCTACAGCGTCAGCGGTGGCGGCCACTACGACAGCTGGTTCCTGCTGCCCCTGGTGGCCGGCTGGCTGCTGGCCGAGCGCGAACCCCCGCCCCGGGGCCCCCGCTCCCAGGCCTGGATCGACCTGCTGCTGGGCCTGAGCGTGGCCCTGAAGTGGATCACCCTGCCGCTGCTGATTCAGCGTGTCTGGAGTCGCTGGCGGCAGCTTCGGCGCCCCGGCCCCGTGGTCGCCACCGTGCTCCTGGGGCTGGCGCCCCTGCTGCTCGGGGCCGTGGCTTTCTGCCGTGGGCCGGCCTGTCCGCTGCTGCCCACTGGCTCCACGTTCATGCGTTACGGCCGCAGTGCCGAGTGGATGCCCCACTGGATCGCCCAGCTCTGGCCCTGGACCCGGCAGATCAACGCCGTGCACGGCCTGTTGCTGGTGGTGGTGGTGCTGCTGCTGCTGGCCACCACCGCCCGGTTGGGTGTGTTCGCCTGGCGCTACCTGCTGGCGGTGCTCCTGCTCTCACCGGTGGTGCATGGCTGGTATTTCATCTGGCTGATGCCCTTCGCCGTGCCCAGCCAGAACTGGGGGGCCAGGCTGGTGAGCCTCTCGGCCTTCGTGTACTTCGTGCTGCCTTCGCGGCTGCCCGACTGGCAGCTCAGCACCACGGAACGGTTGTTGCTGTGGCTGCCCCTGCTGCTGGGGCTGCTGCTCAGCGGCCTGCTGCAGCGCCGGCCGCGAACCGATCCGGGGGTTCAGCGGTAAACCCCGCATCCGCCACCGTCCCTCACGCCATGCGCTCTGCCCACCACCGCGCCCCGCTGCTCCTGCTCTGCGGCGTGCTGCTGCTCGGCGCCGCGGGCTGCAACCGCGGGCCGGAGGCCTTGCTGGCTCGCACGGCCAGCGGCACCACGGCGGCGGCCCAGGCCCCCCAGCCACCGGCGGATCCCGCCGATTTCAACGCCGTGCTGGAGCGGGTGGTGGATGAGCGCGGCATGGTCGACTACGAAGCCCTGCAGCGCGAACCGGCCCAGCTTGATCGCTACCTCCAGGCCCTGGCCGCCCTCCCCCCCGCGCGCTTCGCCTCCTGGCCCGAGGCCGAGCAGATCGCCCTGCTGATCAACGCCTACAACGCCCTCACCCTGCGCTCGATCATTGATCACGATCCGATCCGGCCGAGCATCAAGGCGATTCCCGGCGTGTGGAAACTGCGACGTCACCCGCTGATGGGCCAGCGCCTCACCCTCGATGAGATCGAGCACCGGATCCTGCGGCGCGAGTACAACGAACCCCGCATCCACGCAGCCCTGGTGTGTGCCGCCATCAGCTGCCCGCCGCTGCGGCGTGAGGCCTATACGGGCCCAGAGCTGGACCGGCAGCTGCAGGATCAGACCAACCGCTGGCTGGCCAGCAGCGAGGGACTGCGGATCGATCGGGATGCCGGCACGGTTGCGATCTCCTCCATCTTTCAGTGGTTCGCCGAGGACTGGCCGCGGGCTGACCCCAACGCCGCCCCCGTGCCTGGCCACAAGAAGGAGAGCGCCGTGTTGCATTTCATCGCCCGCCACCGCCCCGTCGAGGAGCGGCAGCTGTTGCTGGGGGGCGACTACCGCCTCCAATACCTCCCCTACAACTGGGACCTGAACTGTCAGAGCCCCTGAGAGGAGAGACGCGAAGCCCGGATCAGGCCGGCTCTGTCTCCAGCAGGTCGCTGATTCGTCGCGTCAGCTCATCGAAGCAGGCGGAGAAGGCCTGCCGGGCCTCGTCCCTCTCCCCGTGGGCTGCCGGATCGGGAAGACCCCAGTGCAGCATCTGCGGGTTACCTGGCAGCGGCCCGCAGGTGCTGGCCGCGTGATCGCACACCGTCACCACCAGGTCGAAGGGGGCCTCAGCCGCCTCCAGGACGGCCGGCAGGCTCTTGCTGGTGAACTGGCTGGAGTCCACGGGGAGCTGGCTGATCTGCTCGAGGGCCAGGGGGTGCACCCGGCCGGTGGGGGCACTGCCGGCGCTGGCCACGTCAATCGCCCCCTGCCCCAGGGCCTGGAAGAGGGCCTCAGCCATGATGCTGCGCGCGGAATTGCCGGTGCACACCACCAGCACCCGTCGGCGGCCAGGGCTGTTGTCGCTTGGGCTGTTGCCGGTGGTGCCGGTGCTGGTCGAGTCGTTCATGGCAGGAGAGATGTCAGGTGGACTGTCGGGAGGAATGCCAGGGGACCTTTCAGAACAGAAGCTGTCAGGGCTGTGACGGCAGTTGGGGTGCTCAGCTCAGGGCGCCGCCGCAGCTGGAGCCGGCACCGGCGGTGCAGCCGAAGCAGTGATCGGCGACGGCGATCGGTTCATCTGCCGGGTCATGCTCCAGCAGCTCCCGCAGATGGCGCCGAGGGCTGGCTTCGCCCGCTGCCAGGCCAGTCATCGGCAGACCGAGCATCTGGTTGAAGTCGCAGTCGTAGAGGTAGCCCTGCCAGTCCACGCTGATGGTGGAGCGGCACATCACCTGCTCCAGGTTCGAGGGGTTGTGGCTGGAGCGCAGCAGATCCATGTAGTTCTCCAGCCGGCCCTGCTGGCGCAGGACGGCCGCGAACCGCTGGATCGGCATGTTGGTGATCGTGTAGAGCCGGTTGAAACGGAGGCCGAAATGGGTGTCCAGTTCGCGCCTGTAGTCGGCCTCCAGCGCCGCCTGGGGCGGTGGCAGCGTTGGCCCCTGGGGGTTGTACACCAGATCCAGGTCCAGGCCTGACCCCTCGATGCCGTACCCGAGGGCATTGAGCTGGCGCAGGCCTTCGATGCTGCGGGCGAACACGCCGTCGCCCCGCTGCTGGTCGACATTGGCGGCGCTGTAGCAGGGCAGGGAGGCCACCACCGTGACTCCTTGATTGGCCAGAAACCGGGCCAGATCCTCCTGTCCTGGTTCACTGAGGATCGTGAGATTGCAGCGGTCGATCACCGTGGCCCCGAGCTGGCGTGCTTCAGTCACCAGCGTGCGGAACCCGGGATGCAGTTCGGGGGCGCCGCCGGTGAGATCGAGGGTGTTGAGGTTCCGCGCCTGCAGCACCGCCGGCACTAGGGCGATGGTGGCCGCGTCCATCATCTCGGTGCGGCTGGGCCCGGCATTCACGTGGCAGTGGCTGCAGCTCTGGTTGCAGCGATAGCCCAGGTTCACCTGCAAGGTGCCGGGCCGGCCCCGACGCAGGGCGGGGAAGGCCAGGTCAGGAGAGCTGGCCGCGCTGGTGAGCTCAGACACTGGTGAGCAGCCGGGGGCCATCGGGGGTGCTGCCATCGGGGTGGAGGGGCTCGAGGGTGATGCTGAGGGACTGGGCCTCGCTGGAGGGCTGGGTGGGGATCGGCATCGCCACGCTGCCGTCGGCATTGGGAACGAAGCGCACACAGCCCTTCGTTCTGCCATTCACGTTCGCCCACAGGCGGTACACATGGGCCGGCGGCGCCGCCGGCAACCCACGCACCCGCAGCAGGTTGTGATCCTGGCCTGGGGTCACCACCACTTCTCCGGAGATCCCGGCATACCCAGCTGTGCCCCGTAGCGCCAGCGTGCGGCTGGCCGTTGCCGGAGCCGCCTGCCGCAGGCTGGCCATCTCCCCCCGCAGCTGAAACACCTGGGTGCCCAGAGCCACGAGGGCGCAGGCCATGGCGGCCATGCCGAGCTGGGCGGGTCGCAGCGGCCAGCGCCAAGCCTGCCCCTCGGCCTGTGGCCGAAGGCGGCTCTGCTCAGATCGCAGCAGTCGCTGGCGCAGCCGCGCGGGCGGCGTTGCGGCATCGGGCAGGGCCATGGGCAGCAGCTCCAGGGTCAGTCGCAGTTCATCGAGCTGGTCCTGCAGGTGGGGGTCGCTGGCGAGGGTCTCCCGCAGATGCTGTCGTTCGCCTTCATCCAGGTCGCCGAGCACATAGCCGGCCAGCAGTTCGTCGAGCTGGGGCTGGCTGTCGTGGCGGTCCGGTCGGTTGGGATCAGGGGTGGCCATGACGATCGGCGGCGGAGGGGGACGGGGCGAGGGCGTTGAGGGAATGGGAGGAGAAATCCAGCAGGTGGCTCCGCAGGGCCAGCAGTCCCTGGCGGGAGCGGGTCTTGACCGTGCCCAGGGGAATCTGCAGGTGTTCGGCGATCGTCGACTGACTCATCCCCTCGTAGTAGGCCAGTTCCAGCACCTGGCGCTGGTTGGGATGAATGCGGGCCAGGGCGCTGCGCATGCGCTCGGCCAGATCCCCCAGCTCGGCCCAGTCGTGGGCGCTGCGGGTGTGCCCGCCCAGCAGCTGGCTCGACCAGCGCTGCAGCAGGTGCCAGCGGTTGCGCTGCTGGCTGAGGCGGTTGATCGCCATCGAGCGGGTGAGCAACAGCAGGTAGGCGAGCACCGGCCCGCGGCTGGCGTCGTAGCGCTCCTGACGCCAATAGCGCAGGAAGACGTCCTGCAGCAGATCCTCCGCAGCGGCGCTGTCGCGGCAGAGACGCAGCGCCAGGCGGTAGATGGCAGGGCTGTAAGCGTCGTACAGCCCTGCCAGGTCGTCGGGAGGTGGTGGCGGCAGGCTGTAATCGTTGACGACCATGCGCAAGGTGGGGAATGTGAGGGAGTTACCGGCTGCCTGCACGATCGGTTTCAGGCCTGCGATCGCCTTCCCTCCTGCGGTTCGTTGTTGTCTGGATCGCTCGCGGCTCAGCCTCCATGGCTGAACAGGCCGACGGGACTGGTTTGATCTTGCCGGTGTGGTGCGCTGCGGCAGCGCGCGCTGCTCTGCAAGGGCTGGTCGGGCTGCCCTCTCCAGAGCTGGTGCAACCCCTGCAGGTCCACGGCACCGGCGAACACCGGTTGGTACCGGTCGAGGCCGTGGCCCCCTTGGGCGATGGGTGTGTGCTGGCGATCGCCCGCTGCGATCCGGGTGCGGGGGTACTGGATCTCACCCGGCGGCTCTGGGTCTGGGCTGAGGTTCACTGGCTCGATGGACCTGGTCCGTGGCTGGAGCTGGCGGCGGGCCACGGGGTGGGCCGGCTGGCGGCCAGCGCCGAGGCCTGTCTGTCGGGCTATGCCAGAGAGCTGCTGGAGTGGAACCTGCGGCCCCTGCTGCCCCCGGGCCGGCGCCTCGCCCTGCGGATCGTGATCCCGGAGGGCGAACGCCTGGCCGCCCGCACCAGCAATGCCGCCTTCGGGGTGGTGGACGGTCTGGCCCTGATCGGCACCCAGGCGACGGTGCAGCGCAGTGCCGCCCCGGAGCAGCTGGAGGCGGCCCTGGCCGAGCTGCGCCGGCGGGCCGCATCGCCGGGATTTGCCGGTGATCTGGTGCTGGTGATCGGCGAGAACGGCCTGGATCTGGCGCCGCGCCTGGGCCTGCCGCCGGAACTCTTGCTCAAGGCGGGCAACTGGCTGGGTCCGCTGCTGGTGGCGGCGGCCGAGGCAGGCGTGCGACGCCTGCTGCTGTTCGGCTACCAGGGCAAGTTGATCAAGCTGGCCGGTGGCATCTTCCACACCCATCACCACCTGGCCGATGGCCGCGCCGAGGTGCTCACCGCCCTGGCGGCCCTGGAGGGGCTGGCAGGTGCCGACCTGGAGGCCCTGCACGGCGCCGCCACCGTGGACCAGGCGATGGCCCAGCTCAGCCGCCACCAGCCGGCTCTGGCCGGCCGTCTGCAGGGGCGGATCGCCGCTGCGATCGAGCGGCGCAGCAGCGCCTACCTGGAGCGCCATGGGGCGGCGGCGATGGTGGTGGGAGCCGTGTTGTTCGCCCGCGATCGGCGGATCTGCGCTGCCGGGCCGGTCGGTGCCCTGCTGCTGCAGGAACTCAGCGCAGGGGTTGCCGGCAGTGCGGAGGGTGGGTCCGCTGCGGAGGCGGCAAAGGGCGACTCCTAGGCTGGCCCGAATGCCCCCTGGGCCGTCCGGCCTGCTCCATGCCCGTTCTTGACGCCGCCTCGCAGTCGTCGCGCCATCCGGCGATCGTGATCCTGGATTTCGGCTCCCAGTACTCCGAGCTGATCGCCCGGCGCGTGCGCGAGACCGAGGTGTTCTCCCTCGTGATGGGCTACACCACCACGGCCGAGGAGCTGAAGGCCATCCAGCCCAGGGGGATCATCCTCAGCGGCGGCCCCAGCTCGGTGTACGAGGCCGGTGCGCCGGTGTGTGATCCAGGAATCTGGGACCTGGGCATTCCCGTGCTCGGGGTCTGTTACGGCATGCAGCTGATGGTGCAGCAGCTGGGTGGAGCCGTGGTGGCGGCCGGCAAGGCCGAATACGGCAAGGCGCCGCTGCAGGTCGACGACCCTGTGGATCTGCTCACCAACGTGGAATCGGGCTCCACGATGTGGATGAGCCACGGAGACTCGGTGGAGCGGCTGCCGGATGGGTTCGCGCGCCTGGCCCACACGGACAACACCCCCGAAGCGGCGGTGGCCGATCACCAGCGCCGCCTCTATGGCGTGCAGTTTCACCCGGAGGTGGTGCACTCCACCTGCGGCATGGCACTGATCCGCAACTTCGTCTATCACATCTGCGGCTGTGAAGCCGACTGGACTACCGCCGCCTTCATTGAAGAAGCGGTGGCCGATGTGCGCGCCCAGGTGGGCGACAAGCGGGTGCTGCTGGCGCTCTCGGGCGGCGTGGATTCCTCCACCCTCGCCTTTTTGCTGCACAGGGC
The DNA here is from genome assembly GCA_040399225.1 of Prochlorococcaceae cyanobacterium. GTDB lineage: Bacteria > Cyanobacteriota > Cyanobacteriia > PCC-6307 > Cyanobiaceae > NIES-981. The sequence continues at coordinate 23,273 of JBBASN010000009.1, forward strand.
GATCGGGGATCAGCTCACCTGCATGTTCATCGACCAGGGCTTCATGCGCAAAGGGGAGCCTGAATTTCTCACCGACTTCTTCGACACGAAGTTCCACATCCGGGTCGAATACATCAATGCCCGCGAGCGTTTCATCAACAAGCTTGCCGGGGTCACCGATCCGGAGGAGAAGCGCAAGCTGATCGGCACCGAGTTCATCCGCGTGTTCGAGGAGGAGAGCAAGCGCCTCGGCCCCTTCGACTACCTGGCCCAGGGCACGCTTTACCCCGACGTGATTGAGAGCGCCGGCACCAACGTCGATCCGAAAACGGGTGAACGGGTGGCGGTGAAGATCAAGAGCCACCACAACGTGGGTGGCTTGCCGAAAGACCTGCAGTTCAAGCTGGTGGAGCCGCTGCGCCGTCTGTTCAAGGACGAGGTGCGCAAGGTGGGCCGCAGCCTCGGCCTGCCCGAGGAGATCGTGGGTCGCCATCCCTTCCCCGGCCCCGGCCTGGCGATCCGCATCCTGGGCGAGGTCACCGACGAGAAGCTCGACATCCTGCGCGATGCCGATCTGGTCGTGCGGGAGGAGATCCGCGATGCCGGCCTTTATCACGAGATCTGGCAGGCCTTCGCCGTGCTGCTGCCGGTGCGCAGTGTGGGCGTGATGGGCGACAAGCGCACCTACGCCTTCCCGGTGGTGCTGCGCTGTGTGTCCTCGGAAGATGGCATGACCGCCGACTGGTCGCGCCTGCCCTACGACCTGCTGGAGCGGATCTCCAACCGCATCGTCAACGAGGTGAAGGGGGTCAACCGCGTGGTGCTGGACATCACCAGCAAGCCCCCCGGCACGATCGAGTGGGAGTGAGTCGGCCGGCCGCTGCCCCGTGGCGGAGGCGAGGTGGGTCCGTTACCCTCGGGGCCCCGGAACCGCCGCGACGTGACCGCCGCTCCTGCGCCATCCAGCGACACTGATCTGCAGCGTCGTCTCCAGCAGGACAGCATCCAGCTGGGTGGCAAGACGATTTACCTCAATCCCTTCCTCTACTGGCGTCGCTTCGACGCCAACACCGACCGCTGGCTGCGCGAACCCGGCCAGCTGGGCGAGGAGCAGATTGAGGCCAACCGCAGCCGCTTCTACCCCGAGGTGGCCTGGGACCTGCTCAGCGAGGAGGAGCGCACCGCCAAGGACGGCGCGGTGGAGATGTTCCTCAAGAGCCTGGAACTGATCAGCACCTTCAACCCCGAGCTCACCGCCGGCCAACTGCTGGAGGTGGAGCGCAAGATGGCCGTGACCAAGAAGCAGGCCTTCGAGCGCTGGGTGGCCCGCTCCCTGCGGCGACGGGAGCAGGATGAACTGCGCGAAAGGCGCCGTTTCGACCGCCAGCGCAGCCTGCTGGCCTGGCGGGAGTGGTGTGGCCTGGAGGTGACCCGCCAGGCCCTGGTGCCCCTGGCCACCCTGCTGGTGATGGCGGCGGCGGCGGGTTGGTGGTGGGGGAGCCAGCAGGCCTGCCGGCCGCCCCTCGGCAGCGGCTCCATCCCCAGCCAGGCGATCGGTACCCCCTGACGCCGTCGCGGCGATCTCCCTGCAGACTGGAGTATCCCGCGTTGCGGTCTATGGCGCCTGATCCCCTCGATGCTCTGCGCCTCTCGTTGATGCAGGAGGTGTTGCCGGTGGGCCTGGCGGCATTGGAGCGGGTGCGCCGGGGTGGACCCCAGGAACTGATCGCAGCGTTCGACGGTGCTGAGCCGGATCCCCTGGATCGCCTGCGCCAGGAGGGGGAGCCGGCCGCCAGTCGGGTGCGCGAGCAACTCGACCAGGTGAGCCCCGGCCTCGGCAATCCGGTGATGAAGGTGGAGGTGCGCGATGTGCCGGCGGAGCCTGCGCAGGCCCCCGCCGCTGAGGATCCGGAGTCCCGGGTTGCCGATTCCACGCTCCTGCAGGCCAGGTTGCGGAGCATTGAGCAGCGGTTGCTGTTGCTGGAGCAGCGAACCTTCCAGTCGGCGGAGACCCCCTGACCATGGGGCTGGCAGCGGGTGTCCGCCACAGCGGCATGGGTCGGCAGCCTGCCTGGCTGCTGGCCGTGGTACTGCTGTTCAGTGGGGCGATGGTGCTGCGCCTGGCCTGGCTGCAATTGCATCAGGGGGCTGAAAATCGCCAGCGGGCGGACGAGAACCGGATTCGCCTGGTGCCGCGCAATCCGATCCGGGGTCGCCTGCTCGACCGTCAGGGCCGGGTGCTGGCCACCAGCCGCCTCACTTACAACCTCTACATCCAGCCCCGCCAGGTGAGCGATCAGAGCTGGCCCGCCCTGCGCGATCGCCTGGCCTCGCTCCTCTCCATCCCCACCAGCCAGCTCGACCAGCTGCGCCGCCAGGGGGGCGACAGCGCCGGTTTCCGCATCCAGTTGGCAGAAGGGCTCAAACCGGAACAGGTGTTGCGCTTCCGGGAACAGGCCGGCAATCTGGAGGGGGCGGAGGTGGACGTGGATGTGCTCCGCCACTATCCCCACGGCCGCCTGGGCGCCCACGTGCTGGGCTACACCAGCGGCATCACCGAGGAGGAATACGCCCGCCTGCGGGAGCGGGGGTACCGCATCCGCGACCGGGTGGGGCGCAGTGGCGTGGAGAAGGCCTTTGAAGCCCATCTGCGCGGCGAGTGGGGCGGCCAGCAGGTGGAGGTGAACGCGGCCGGGGAGGTGCAACGGGTTCTCGGCGAGAAGCCGGCCAGTGCCGGCAAGGACCTGCGCCTCACCCTCGATCTGCCCCTGCAGCAGGCTGCCGAGCGCGCTCTCGATGGCGTGCGCAAGGGGGCGATCGTGGCCATGGATGCCCAGACCGGAGCGATCCGGGCCCTGGCCAGCCGCCCCACCTACGACCCCAACCTGTTTTCACCGGCCCCCAGCCTCAGCCAGTGGCGGGACCTGAATGCCCCTGATGCTCCGCTGCTCAACCGCGCCCTGCAGGGCTTTCCGCCCGCCAGCACCTTCAAGATCGTCACCAGCATCGCCGCCCTGGAATCGGGAAAGTACGCCCCCGATTCCAAAGAGCTCACCACCGCCAGCTTCTGCCACGCGGGACTCTGCTACCGCGACCACGTGAGTATGGGGTCGATCGGTTTCCCCATGGCCCTGGCGCTGAGCAGCAACAGCTTCTTCTACCGGGCTGGCCTGAAGATGGGGCCCGATCCGCTGTTCAAGGCGGCCCGCCAGCTGGGCTTCGGCAGTTCCACCGGGCTTGAGCTGGAAGAGGAGGAGAGTGCCGGCCTGCTGGGCGATCAGGCCTGGAAGAAGAGCGTGCTGGGCGAGTCCTGGACCGCCGTGGACACGATCACCGCCTCGATCGGCCAGGGGGCGGTGCTGGTCACCCCCCTGCAGATGGCCCGGATGTACGCGGCCGTGGCCAACGGCGGCTGGCTGGTGACCCCGCACCTGGTGGAGCGGGCCCCGCAGCGCCAGTGGATCGGCTTCCAGCCGCAAACCCTGGCCACCGTGCGGCAGGGCCTGCGCAAAGCCGTGCAGGAGGGCACCGCCAAGGCCCTCAATGACCCCGGCCTGCCGCCGGCAGCGGGCAAGACGGGCACGGCCGAGGATCCGCCGCGGCCGGTGCATGCCTGGTTCGGCGGCTATGCCCCGGCTGACCAGGCCCAGCTGGTGGTGATTGCCCTGGGGGAGAATTCCGGTGGCTATGGGGGCACGGTTGCCGCTCCGATGGCCCGGGCGCTGATGGGCACCTGGTTCCGGCCCCAGCCCTGAGTGGTGATCAGGCGGCCAGTGCCGGTTGCTCCTGCTCCAGCAGGCGGGTGTAGAAGCCCCGCAGCTGGGCGGTGGCCCCCGCCCAGCCCCAGTGCTCGGCTTCGGCCCGGGCTGCCTGGCGCAGGGCCTGGCGCTGCTGGGGATCCCCCAGCAGGCGCTGCACTGCTGCGGTGAGGCTGGCAGCCCCGCCGTCCTTGCCGTCCGGGTCGTAGAGGCAGCCGTTCACGCCATCGCTCACGATGTCGGGGATCCCGCCACGGTTGGCGCCCACCACCGGACAGCCGGCGGCCATGGCTTCCAGCAGCACCAGCCCCAGGGTCTCGGTGCTGGAGGGAAACACGAAGGCATCGCCACTGGCGTAGGCGCTGGCCAGTTCCTCACCGGCCAGATAGCCCACGAAGGTTGCGGGCAGGCCGCGGAAATGGGCTTCCAGCTGCTGGCGGTGGGGGCCATCGCCCACCAGGGCCAGGCGGGCGTCGGGGATGGCCTCCAGCACGGGCCGGATCCGCTCAATCTGTTTTTCGGCCGAGAGCCGGCCGATGTAGAGCAGCAATTTGCCGGTGTCGCTGTAGCCCCCCAGCAGCTTGTCGCGGGTGGCCTGCTGGCGCAACTCGGGCCGGAACAGCTCGGTATCCACCCCCCGCTGCCAGAGGTCGGTGTGTTGGATGCCCTTCTCACTTAATTCCTGCACCATGGCCGTGGAGGTGCAGAGGTTGAGGCGGGCCTGGTTGTGGGCCGCCTTCAGCAGCTCCCACAGCAGTGGCTCAAGCATGCCCATGCCGTAGTGCTCCAGGTACTTGGGCAAGTGGGTGTGGTAGCTGGCCACCAGCGGATAGCCCCTGGTCCTGGCCAGCCAGATGCCGCCCAGCCCGAGCACCGCCGGGTTCACCACGTGCACCAGGTCCGGCTGAAACCGCTCCAGGGCTTCGGCCACCGCTGGGCGGGGCAGGGCCAGTTTCAGCTCGGGGTAGAGGGGCAGCGGCATGGCCGGCACCCCCACCACCCGCGCTCCCATGTAGGTGTCCGGGGCCCCCTCGGGGCAGAACACCACCACCTCATCGCCACCTGCCGCCAGGTGCTGCACGGTCTTGGTGAGGCGCGTCACGATCCCATCCACCTTGGGCAGGAAGGTCTCGGTGAAGAAGGCGATCTTCAAGGGGATGGGCCGCGGCGCTGGGGTCAGACGGCCTGGATGGCCTGGGCCTGCCTGCTGGTCCAGGCCGACACGCAGGGAATGCGGCTGCGATCGCAGCGGTCGGCCCAGCGGCGGGCCACATCCACCACCTCGGCCAGCAGGCCGTCATCGAGGGTGGTGGGGTTGAGGCCCAGCTCGATGAAGCAGCGGTTATCCACGATCAGGTCGTTCTCCACCGCCTCGTTGCGGGGATTGGGCAGGTGGTTGATCTCAGCGCCAGTGAGGGCGGCCACCTTGCTGGCCAGTTCGCCCACCTGGTGGCTCTCGGTCATCTGGTTGAAGATCTTCACCCGCTCGCCCTTGCTTGGCGGGTTTTCCAGGGCCAGCTGCACGCAGCGCACGGAGTCGCGGATGTGGATGAAGGCCCGGGTCTGCCCACCGGTGCCATGCACCGTGAGCGGATAGCCGATCGCCGCCTGCATCAGGAAGCGGTTGAGCACGGTGCCGTAGTCACCGTCGTAGTCGAAGCGGTTGGTGAGCCGCGGGTCGCGCTCGGTGGCCTCGGTGTTGGTGCCCCACACGATCCCCTGGTGCAGATCGGTGATACGCACCTGATCATTCTTGTTGTAGTAGAGGAAGAGCAGCTGATCGAGCGTCTTGGTCATGTGATAGACACTGCCGGGGCTGGCCGGGTGCAGGATCTCCTCCTCGAAGCGGCTGCCATCGGGCTGGGGTACTTCCACCTTGAGGTAGCCCTCCGGGATCGTGGCCCCGCGGTGGGAGCCATAGCCATACACCCCCATGGTGCCGAGATGCACGATGTGAATGTCGAGCCCGCTCTCCACGATGGCGGCCAGCAGGTTGTGGGTGCCGTTGACGTTGTTGTCGACCGTGTAGCGCTTGGTGGCGCTGCTCTTCATTGAATAGGGAGCGGCGCGCTGCTCGGCGAAGTGAACCACGGCATCGGGCCGTTCCTCCAGCAGCAGGTCGAGCAGGCGCTGGTATTCGTGGGCAATGTCCAGGTGCTCGAAGCGCATCGCTTTGCCGCCGGTCTGCTCCCAGGCCCGCAGCCGGTCGGGCATGGTGGCGATCGGAGTCAGCGATTCCACCGCCAGATCGATGTCGATCTTGCGCCGGCTGAGGTTGTCCACGATCAGCACGTCGTGGCCCTGATCGGCCAGGTTCACGGCACAGGGCCAGCCGCAGAAGCCGTCGCCACCCAGAACGAAGATCTTCATCGCTGCAAACCCCGGCCATCACCCTGAATGCGGCTGGGGATCCCAGCATGTCGCAGACAGGCTCGCGAGATGCAAGCTACTACAGGCATTAGGCCCCATCGGCCGCCCCTCAGTGGCTGATTCCGGCCGAGACAGCGATTAGCAGGGCCACCAGCAGGGTGCCGCCGATCAGCAGCGCTCTGCGGCTCTGGCTGGAGCGCTCACCCTCCTCCATCACCACCATCCGGGGTTCACGGGCGAAGGCATTCAGTTTGCCGCCATCTTCCTGAGTGACCTGCATGGGGTGTGTCTCCGGTGGAGGTCACCCTATGGATCCCGCTCGGTGGCGACCAGCGGGAGCGCCCCAGCCGGCACGGAACTTCATGTGGGCTGGCCCCCCACCCGGCCCTGCAGGGGGGAACTGGCACTGGCCTGGGCCCGCACCGGCAAGCGCCCGGCCTGAAGGGCGGCGCGGCCGGCCTGGCAGGCCTGGGCCATGGCACGGGCCATCACGGCGGGATCGCCGGCCAGGGCGATGGCGCTGTTGATCAGCAGGGCATCGGCGCCCATTTCCATGGCCTGGGCCGCCTCGCTGGGCACGCCGATGCCCGCGTCCACCACCACCGGCACCGTGGCGTTCTCGATGATTAGGGCGATGTTGGCGGCGTTGCGGATGCCCTGGCCCGAGCCGATCGGTGAGCCCAGGGGCATCACCGTGGCGCAGCCCGCCTCCTCCAGCCGCTTGGCCAGCAGTGGATCGGCGTTGATGTAGGGCAGCACCGTGAAGCCTTCCTTCACCAGCTGCTCCGCGGCTTCCAGGGTGCCGATCGGATCGGGCAGCAGGTGGCGGGTGTCGGGGATCACCTCCAGCTTGATGAAGGTGTTGTCCTCCTGACCGGCCAGCTTGGCCAGCTCCCGGCCCAGCCGGGCCACCCGTACGGCTTCCTCAGCGGTGGCGCAGCCGGCGGTGTTGGGCAGCATCCAGATGCGCTGCCAGTCGATCGCCTCCATCAGCCCCTCGTGGCCGGCGGCCTGGCTCTGCACGCGCCGCACCGCCACGGTCACGATCTCGCAGGCGCTGGCGGCGATGCTGGCCTGCATGGCCTGCAGGCTCGGATATTTGCCGGTGCCGGTCATCAGCCGGCTGCGGAAGCTGCGGCCGCCGATCACCAGGGGATCAGCGCCCGAGGTCCCGGAAACGGCCTGTGCATGGGCCAGGTCTGGACAGACGACATCCACGGCTGTGTCCGGCATCACGGGGTCTACGGCTCTAGCCTCCCATCACACCAACTCTCCGCCGCCTTTCCGCCGTGTTCCGCATCGCCGCCCGCACGCTGCTGTTCTGCGGCCTGCCCCTGCTCACCAACGCTGCTCTGGCGGCTACGCCCCTGGGCAGCGAGGCTTTCATCCCGTTCAATCCGCCGGTGGCGGGGATGCTCGGCGGTGACGGCATCGTCGGCTCCGAGGCCGTGGAGACGTTCGATCCGGTGGCCCGGGCCCAGCTGCTTTCCCAGCAGATCAGCCGCACCTGGAGTGGCACCTACCAGTCCTTTGATACCGGCGCGGTGGTGCCGGTGGAGCTGCAGCTCTCCTCCCTCGAGGCGATGGGCCAGATCGTGAACCTGCGCGGCACGATCACCATCGCCGGTGTCGTGGTGCCGGTGCAAGGGAATCTCAATGCGGAGTCCGACCAGCTGGATCTGCTGGTGCTCTGCGACTGCAAGGACGTCGCCGGCCTGGAAATCGGGGGTTCCTTCTCCGGTCTGCAGGGTTTCCAGCTCTCCGGCTGGCAGGCCCCCCGCCTCACCAACCAGGGTGGTCGTCTGGCCCTGCTGCCGATCGCCGCACCGGCTGCCGCCTCGGATGGCCAACCAGCAGTGGGCAGTCCGGTGCGGGGCCTGTGGTGAAGGCGGCGATGGCCGAGCCGTGGGAATCAGCCCACGTTCCCCTCTGAACCTGATTGCCTGGGTCCCGGGCTGATCCCCAGGGTGCGCTCCAGCCGTTGCAGCCGCTTGCGGGCCGTTTTGTTGCTGCCGTCCAGGGCCAGTGACTGCAGGTAGGCCTCCTGGGCCTCATCCAGCTTGCCCTGCTTCTCAAGAGCGAAGGCCAGGTTGTTGAGGGCCACCGGATACTCGGCCTTGGCGGCCAGTGCAGAGCGGTAGTGGCGCACCGCTGCCTTGTAGTTGTTCTGAGCCGCCAGACCAAAGCCCAGGGCGTTCTGGATCAGGGCCCGGGCTTCACTCGGGTCGTTGTTGGCCTCAGCCAGCTTCAGGGCCCGTTTCAGGTTGTCCACCGCCTGGCCATAGAGCCGTTTGCGGAGCTGAACCGAGGCCAGTTCATAGAGAGTGGCGGCATCGCCCGGTGCGGCCTCCCCAGGCCGGTCAAGGCGGGCCAGGGCCAGCTCATCGCGCCGTACACGCCAGATCTGTCGGCCCACCACCACGGCGACCACAAGCAGAATCGCGACCAGCCCGAACAGGTAGGCCTGGGGCAGGAGGTTGTCCAACGGGACCGAGTGGGTTAGGGGGAGTGGATGGGGTGTGTGGGTTGGGCGGGAGCTGGAGGGCTTGGATCAGGAGCGGGCGGCGCCCACCACGCTGGTGAAGCTGCCGGGATCCAGCACTGCCAACTGGGCCAGCATCTTGCGGTTCAGGCGCACATCCGCTTTCTTCAGGCCGCCCATCAGCTTGCTGTAGCTCATGCCGTTGAGGCGGGCAGCTGCGTTGATGCGCGCGATCCAAAGACGGCGGAAGTCGCGCTTGCGCCGACGGCGGTCGCGGTAGGCGTTGCAGAGCGCCTTCATCACCCGCTGATTGGCGGTGCGGAACAGGGAGCCGTTGCCGCCACGGAAGCCCCGGGCCAGGCGCAGGATCTTGTTTCGGCGTTTGCGGGCGACGTTGCCCCTCTTGACGCGGGCCATGGCAGGGAATCAGGTGGGTTCGGGTTGGGGTCGGATCGGCGGAGGGCCGTGCTCAGGCGTAGGGGAGCATGGCGCTCACGTTGTCGGCATCGCGCTCGTCAACGACAGCCATGGTGCCCAGGTAGCGCTTGCGCTTGGGGCTCTTGTGATCGAGCAGGTGGCTGCGGAAAGCCCGGCGGCGCAGGAACTTGCCGCTGCCCGTGGCCTTGAACCGCTTGGCAGCTGCTTTGCGGGACTTGAGCTTCGGCATGTCTTCCGGCGCGGCACAAACAAACAGAGTACGACGTCACCCTCCCCCCAGCCCCGGTCCTCCTTCAGGATTGGGGCAGTCCTGTCCCCTGGCCTTGCCCCTCCTTCCTTCGCTGCCTGCGCTCCATCCCGCTCTGGTGCGGATGGCCGGCGTGCTGCCGGTGTTGCTGGCGGGAGGCTGTCAGGCCGCCACGCCCCTGGTGCCTGGCCTGGCCCCACCGGATCCCTTGCACTGGCCCGTCAGCGAAGCCCCCCGGGTGGATCCTGGCCAGCCGGTGCTCTGGGTGGCCCTGGCCTCCCGCCTGCGGCCGTCCACGCCGCTGCAGCTCACCGCCGCAACGGGGATGGTGACCCTGGTCACCGCCGATGGCGCCCGCTACCAGGCCCCCCAGCTCGAGCTGCACTGGCGTCAGCAGCCCCTCAATCCCCCCCTGCGCCTGCGCCGCCAGGTGCTGGGTCCCTTCGCCAGCTACGAGAGCGCGGAGGAGGCGGCTGCCCGCTGGCGGCAGGCAGGCGTGGCGGCGGTGATTGCCTACCCCAGGGACTGGGAGGTGTGGGGGCCTGCGGATGCCCCCCTGCCCGATGGGCTGGGGCCGGCGCGCCGGGTTGAGCAGGAGCTGGCCGAGCGGTCGCTGCTGGAGCTGCGCCGCTCCGGTGGATCGGTGGTGCTGGAGGGTCCCGTGACCCTGGAAGCTCCCCAGGGTCTGCGCTGGCAGGGCGGGGTGTTCGCCGGCCCGTTCACCCTCCTGCCGGATGCCCATGGCGGTTGGACGCTGGTGGAGCAGGTGCCTCTGGAGCGCTACCTCCAGGGGGTGGTGCCCCATGAGATCGGCGCTGGTTCGCCGCCGGTGGCCCTCGCCGCCCAGGCGGTGCTGGCCCGAACCTGGGCGCTGCGCAACATCCAGCGCTTCGCGGTGGATGGCTATCACCTCTGTGCCGACACTCAGTGCCAGGTGTATGCCGATCCGCGCCATGCCGGTGCCGCCGTGCGCCAGGCCATCGACAGCACCCGCCACCAGGTGCTCTCCTGGCAGGGAGCGCCGATCCACGGCGTGTATCACGCCACCAACGGTGGTGTCTCCGCCGGTTTCCAGGAGGTGTGGCGCGGCGCTGCCCTCCCCTATCTGCAGTCCCGGGTGGATGGCGTCGCGGCCGTGCAGGCGCGCTTCCCCCTGCCGCTGCCCGGCGGCCAGCTGCCGGCGCTGTTGGCCAGCCGGGATTTCTATGGCGCGGACCATCCGCGCTTCCGCTGGAGCCGCAGCCTGGATGCCGCCCAGATCCGTGAGTCCCTGCAGCGGGTGGCACCCCAGCTGGGAACGCCCCAGCAGGTGAAGGTGCTGGAGCGGGGCCCCAGCGGCCGGGTGCTGGCCCTGGAGATCCGCGCTGGCGGCGGAGAGCCCGTGGTGCTTCGCCTGGATGCCATCCGCCGCAACCTCACCCAGCTGCCCAGCACCCTGTTCGTGGTTGAGCCCCAGGGGCCTGGACGCTGGAGTTTCGTGGGCGGTGGCTTCGGCCACGGCGCCGGGCTGTCCCAGGCTGGGGCCATCGATCTGGCCCGGCGTGGCTGGACGCTGCGGGCCATTCTGGAGCACTACTACCCCGGCACCCAGCTCCAGCCCCTCTCAGCCCTGGATGCCAAGGCCCTGGGAGGAGCCCCTTAGAGTCCGGGGGCTTCCGGGATTGCCATGGCCGGGATTGGTCCTGCCACCGATCACCCCCCGACCAGTGCCCAGGTGGTGAGTGCCAGCCAGCGAAGGCGCGGCAAATCGGCCCTGTTTCTGGTGGCCTGCGGCGTGGCCGGCTTGGGCCCCCACTGGCTGGAGCCCGGCCTGCGCCTGATGCCCGCCAGTGCCTTGGCGCTGCTGTTGGGCGGCTACAGCATTCGCACGGTTCTGGTGCCGGCCCTGAGTCGCACCAGGGGGGCTGGCGGCGGCGAGAGCGTTCCTTTCGCCGCCGGCCAGGCCGAGCAGCACGACTCCGCGCCGCCAGCTCCGGCTGTGGATGTGGTGGTGGCTGCCCGGGATGAGCAGGCGGTGATCGGGAGGCTGGTTGAGGGCATCGCCCGGTTGCGCTATCCCAGCGACGCTCTGCGCCTTTGGGTGATCGATGACGGCAGCAGTGACCGCACGCCCCAGGTGCTGGCGGAGCTGCAGGCGGACCATCCCTTTCTGCGGGTGCTGCGGCGTGAACCCGATGCCGGTGGCGGCAAGTCGGGCGCCCTCAACCTGGCCCTGCAGCATGTCGAAGCTCCCTGGATGCTGGTGCTCGATGCCGATGCCGACCTGCAGCCCGACACCCTGGAGCGCCTGATGCCCCTGGCCGAGGGGGGTGGCTGGGCGGCGGTGCAGCTGCGCAAGGCAGTGGCCAATCCGGACGCCAACTGGCTCACCCGGGCCCAGGCGATGGAGATGGCATTGGACACGGTGGTGCAGGAGGGACGGCTGAGCGTGGGTGGGGTGGTGGAGCTGCGTGGCAATGGTCAGCTGCTGCGCCGCTGCGCCCTGGAGCAGGTGGGGGGGTTCAACGAGGACACGGTCACTGACGATCTCGATCTCAGCTTCCGGTTGCTGCTCCACCGGCAACCCCTGGGCGTGCTCTGGGATCCCCCGGTGAGCGAGGAGGCGGTGCTGGGTCTTCCGGCCCTGTGGCGCCAGCGCCAGCGCTGGGCCGAGGGGGGCCTGCAGCGCTTCTTCGACTACGCCCCAGGCCTGCTCTCCGACCGCCTCACCCCAGGCTGCAAACTCGATCTGCTCTGCTTCTTCCTGCTCCAGTACGTGCTGCCGGTGGTGGCCGTGGCGGATCTGCTGGGGGCCTTGATCACCCGCAGTCTTCCCACAATCTGGCCGCTCTCCTTTGTGGCCTTCGGTCTCTCGGGTATCTCGATCCTGCAGGGCTGCCGCCGTGGCGGTGAGGGTCCCCAGCTGCCCCGGACGCACCCCGCCAACCTGCTGCTGGGAATCCTCTACCTGGGCCATTGGTTCCTGGTGATTCCGTACACCACCCTGCGCATGGCCCTGCTGCCCAAGCGGCTGGTGTGGGCCAAGACCCTCCACGTCGGCGAGGATCCGGCCGCGGCCTGAGGGTTCCCTCCCCCCTACTGCTCAGGCGGCGTCTGCGCCTTCGATCTCGTCGAGGGGCCCGTCGATCTCCACCACTTCGCCGTTGAAGAACTCGGCGAGCTGCCGGGTCTTCTCATCCAGGTGGGACGGCATCCGCCGCGGTTGCTCGTCGGCTGGGAGGCTGGGCTGGGGTTTGCTCTGGGGCGCTGGCGTCGGGGCCGGCGGCGTTTTGGCTTGCGCTGGAGGTGCGTCGCCGGACGGGGGGCGCGGGAGGGGCGCTGGAGTGGGCGGCAGGGGGGAAGGCGCGTGGAAGTGCTGGGGCGGCAGTGGCGGTGGCGGCTGGCTGGAGGCCGGCGGCGGCTCCCCGGAAGCCTCGAGGGTGAGCTGGCGGCTGCCGCCTAGGGCCCTGCTGATCGCCTGCTCAACCAGGGCCTGGCGGGTCTGCACCATGGCCATCCAGGTGGTCGCCACCTGCACCACCGCCCTGTGGTCGTCCAGACGCACCAGGCGGGCCTGCTGTGAGAGCAGCATCCGGGTGGACGGCAGTTCCAGGCTGGCCAGGATCCGGGTCCAGAGTTCCGCCAGGCTCCCGGTCTGAGCGGCGGCGGGGACCGCCTGCTCCGGGGCTGGAGCTCCGGCCGCAGGACCGGCGTCCGTGGCAGCTTCCAGGATGGTGGGGGCTGCTGGGCGGGCAGCAGGTGCGGGCGCGGGAGTGGTCGCGGCTGGGATTGCGGTCGCTGCGCTGGCGGCGGCTGTGGTGGCCGTGGCCTCGTCCAGCAGCCCCAGCAGGAGCACTTCCAGCCACAGGCGAGGGTTCACGCTGTGGCGCAGTTGCTGCTCGCTGCCGCGCAACTGGGCCTGCCAGTGCAGCAGGCGGGCCTTGCCAATCCGCCTCGCCACGGCGGGCAGGTGCTCGCGCAGCTGGGGTGACACAGCGGTGAGTTCCAGGCGGTCAGGTGCCACTCCGGCCAGCACCAGATCTCGGAGCAGGCTGGCCAGACCCTGGAGCAACGCCGCCGGCTCCCTACCCCGTTCCAGCAGCCCCCTGCAGGTTTCCAGCAGGCCAAGAGGTTCACAGTCGGCCAGGGATCTGGCCAGCTCCAGCAGCTCCTGTTCCGGCACCGCCCCCAGCAGTTCCCACACCGCGGCTGCTTCCACCGGTGGCGGCAGCAGGCTGAGCTGATCCAGCAGACTCTCGGCATCTCGCAGTCCGCCCTGGGCCCGCTGAGCCACCACGTGCAGGGCCTCGGCTGTGATCGCGATCGCCTCCTGCTCGGCGATCCAGCCGAGGTGCTGTTGGAGAGCGGCCAGGGGGATGCGGCGAAAGTCGAAGCGCTGGCAGCGGCTGAGGATCGTGGGCAGAACCCGCTGGGGGTCTGTGGTGGCCAGCACGAACACCACCCGCGGCGGCGGCTCCTCCAGGGTTTTCAGCA
>JBBASN010000010.1:0-33992 GCA_040399225.1 Prochlorococcaceae cyanobacterium
GGCAGGATGCCGTGGCCCAGGTTGAGGATGTGCTTGCGGCCGCGGGCCTTGCGCACGGTGTCGTCGATGCGGGCCTGGATGGCCGCGGGGGTGCCGAACAGCAGGCCGGGGTCCACGTTGCCCTGCACGCCCACGTGCTCCGGCAGGCGGGCCAGGCCTTCGGCCATGTCCACGGTCCAGTCGAGCGACACGATGTCGACGCCGGTGGCCGCCATCCGCTCGATCACGCCGGCGCTGCCGGAGATGTACAGGATGAAGGGGGTGTCGGGGTGGGTCTGCTTCACCAGATCCACCACCTTCTTCTGATATGGGGCGGCGAAGGTGTCGTAGTCGATCGGGCTGAGCTGGCCGGCCCAGGAATCGAACATCTGCACCACCTGGGCGCCGGAATCGATCTGATAGCGCAGGTAGGCGGCGATCGATTCGGCGAAGTGATCGAGCAGTTTGTGCAGCAGCTCGGGCTCGCGGAAGGCCATGGCCTTGATCACCGCGTAGTTCTTGGAGCTCTTGCCCTCCACCACGTAGGCGGCCAGGGTCCAGGGGGCGCCCACGAAGCCCAGCACGGCGGCCTCGTTGCCCACCGTCTGGCGCAGGCGGCTGAGTACTTCACCCACGAACGGCATGCTGCCGGCCGGATCGAGGGGGCGCAGCGCCTCCACCTGGGCCATCGTGCGGATCGGATCCTGGATCAGGGGCCCTTTGCTCTCCACGATGTCGAAGTCGATCCCCATGCCCGGCAGCGGCGTGAGGATGTCGGAGAACAGGATCACGCCGTCGGGCTTGAAGGCCTCGAAGGGCTGCATCGAGATCTCGTAGGAGAGATCGGGGTTCTCCGAGCGCTCGCGGAAACCGGGGTGGCGGTCGCGCAGGTCGCGGTACACCTTCATGTAGCGACCGGCCTGGCGCATCATCCACACCGGCGGCCGCTCCACCTGCTCACCTCGGGCGGCGCGCAGCAGCAGGGGGGCGGTTTCGGCCATGGAGGGGGGTGGGACGATCCGGAAACCTAGCCGACAGCAAGGCGTGTCCTTTGGGATGCGCCCCTCGGTGAACGGCGCGAGAATGGCGGGGCCGACGCCGTTTCGATTGCCTTCCCTTCTGCCAGGCCTGCTGCGCAGACTCAAGCCTCACCTGGCCCACGTTTCCCGCCTCGGCCCGCTCCCCCTGTTGGCGGTCCTGGCTCTGCTGCCGGGGTGCCAGCAGCTCTCCAGGGAGGTGCTGCACGTCTATCTCGTGCCGGCCTCCTCCACGCTCTCAGGGATGGGCCTCGACGACAGCAAGGCGTTGGCTGCCCCGGTGATCAAGGCCTTCAAGCGCCTGCGTCCCGAGGTGCACCTGCATGTGAAGGTGATCCGCGAACAGCGTCTCGCTGAGCGTCTCCACCAGGCCCATCGACGGGGGCTGGGCCCCGATCTGCTCATGGTGCGCGGCTCGGTTGCCGTGTCCCTGCGCCGCCAGGGGCTCACCGATTCCGTGCCCCCCACGGCCGCCTTCCGCGAGCGGGAGGCCAGCATCCTGCCCCAGATCCTGGACACCGTCCGCGATCAGGGCTCCCTGGCGGGTCTGCCGGTGGCCAATGAGGTGACGCTGGCCTGTTTCGACCGTCAGCGCGTCAGTTCACCACCCCAGACCTTCGATCAGTTGCTTGCCCTGGCGGCCTCCGGCGCCAGCGTGGGGCTTGCGCTCGATCCGATCGGCCTGTGGTGGACGGTCGGAGGTTTCGGTGCCACCGATGCGCTGATGCCCGTGCTGACCGGCAGTGCGCCGTTCACGGGCGACAACCGCCAGAGATCCATCCAGGCTCTGGAACCGTGGCTGGAGTGGTTGCGGCAGGTCTCTCTGCAGAACCGGGTGGATATCGGCAGCGACCAGGATGAACTGCTCAGCGGTCTCAGCAAGGGACGCCTCGCCTGGGTTCCCTGCTACAGCCCACACCTGCTGAGTCTCGAGCAGAGCATGGGGGATCGTCTCGGGGTGAGTGCTCTCCCCGCCGGGCCGGTGGGAGCGGCCACTCCCTTCACCTCCGTGCGGGCCTGGGCCTTCGGCCGAGATTCGTCCCCCCGCCAGCGTCGGCTGGCCGAGGAGTTCGCGCTTCTCTCCCTCAACCCGATGCTGCAGCGGCAGATCACCCTCGCCAACCAGTCCACCCTGCCGGTGAATCGCTCGGTGTCGGTTCCCTTCGCCGCTTCCGGACGGCTGGCGGCGATGGGCCGGGCCCAGCAGCAGGTGCTGGCCAACGGCAGGGTGCTCGCAGTGCCATTCTCAGCCGATCGGATTGCCACCCTGCTGCCCTCGATCGAGGACCTGGTGTATGAGGTGGTTACAGGGGTGCTCAGCCCTCGCCAGGGGGCCGAGTCGCTCCTGGACCTGGAGGCTAGGCGATGAGCGGCTTCCTCAGTGAACCCCTGGCCTGGTACGCCCTGCTGAGCCGGCCTGCGGTGCTGCTGCAACTGCTGCCGATCGCCTTGCTGCTGCTGGCCGCTCTACCGCTGCGGCGCCACTCGGCCAGGCTCGGGCGTCTGCCCTGGGGGATCCCGTTGCTGCCGGCCCTGGCCCTGCTCGGCTTCGGCTTGGCAGTGACGGGGCAGCGCTGGGGCCTGGTGTGGCTCGTGGCGCAGTTGGTGCTGGCCTGGTTGGGGCTGCGCCTGCTCGAAACCCAGGTCCTGCGCCGCCTGCTCCCGCCGGAGCTGTACGGCGTGCTGGTGAGCCGCATGCTGCGGCCCCTCTTCCTGCTGGGAGTGGGCCTGTTGCTGCTCGATGCCCTCGACAGCCTGCAGACCGTGGCGGATCTGCCCCTGGGGGTGTGGCTGGGCAGTTCGATTCAGCTGGGCCAACTGGCCTGGGTGTCCACCCTGCTCTATCTGGTGGTGGTGGGTTCCGCCCTGCCGGCGGCCTGGCTGAGCTGGCTGGCCCAGCGCGGTCTCCAGCTCGGCGATGGCGGACGCCGGGCCCTGGAACTGGTGATCCGCTACGTGCTGGTGGCCCTCGCTGTGCTCTGGGCCTTCAATGCCCTGGGCATCAACCAGACCGGCCTGCTGGCGGTGGCCGGCGGCCTGTCTGTGGGACTCGGCTTCGGCATCAAGGAGGTGTTCTCCAACTTCATCTCCGGCCTGTGGCTGCTGTTCGAGGGTTCGGTGCGCCCCGGTGAGGTGCTGATGCACGAGGGTGAGGCCTGCGAGGTGCGTCGCCTCGGCCTGCGGGCCGCCACCCTCTGGCGCGGCAGCGACAACGCCGAACTGGTGGTGCCCAACCAGACCTTCTTCACCCACACCACCACCACCTACACACGCAGCGACCGCACCCGTCGCTGCCGGCTGGAGATCCAGTCTGCCGCGAGCTGGCCGCCTGAGCAGATCATCGCCCTGCTGGTGGAGATCGCTGGTGGTGAGCCCGAGCTGCTGGCCCAACCGCCGCCGGCGGCCCGCCTGGTGGAGTTCGGGCCGGAGCTGAACCGCTATGGGCTCAGCTTCACCATCGCCGATCCGCTCAAGGCCTCGCGGATCACGGCCGGGCTGCTGCTGGAGATCTGGAAGCACTTTGCGGCCCGGGGCATCCTCACTGCACCGGCGCCTGAGGACGCCCCTGACCCCCAGGAACGTTCGGCCTGAACGCCGCGTCAGCAGCAGAGGACCGGGGTCTGCTCAGCCATCCAGCGCTGCTGAGGCGGTGGCGGGCTGGCTGCGGATCGGATCGCGCCGGAACACCAGCACGCTCAGGGGCGGCAGGCAGAGATCGAGGGAGTTGCCATAGCCATGGATCGACCACTGGTCGGTGAACTTGCCGCCCAGATTGCCGAGGTTGCTGCCGCCGTAGCGCTCGGCATCGGTGTTGAACACTTCCTCGTAGAAGCCCTCCAGCGGCACACCGACGCGGTAGTGGGAGTGGCTCTGGGGGGTGAAGTTGGCCACCACCACCAGCCAGCGGCCGGTGGCGCTCTCACGGCGCATGAAGCTGATCACTGAGTGGCGGTTGTCGTTGCAGTCGATCCATTGGAAGCCGTACTCGCTGAAGTCGTCGCCCCAGAGCGCCCGCTCCGCCTTGTAGAAGCTGTTGAGGTCGTCCACCAGCCGCTGCAGACCCTGGTGGGCGTCGTAGTGCAGCAGATCCCACTGCAGGTCGCCCCACACATTCCACTCGGAGCGCTGGCCGAATTCCATCCCCATGAAGATCGTTTTCTTGCCGGGGTGGGTCCACATGTAGGCCAGCAGGGCCCGCACATTGGCGAACTTCTGCCAGTCGTCTCCGGGCATCTTGTGCAGCAGATTGCTCTTGCCGTGCACCACTTCGTCGTGGCTCAGGGCGAGCATGAAGTTCTCGGTGAAGGCGTACCAGATCGAGAACGTCACATTGTTCTGGTGGAACTGGCGGAACCAGGGATCGAGCTCGAAGTAATCGAGCATGTCGTGCATCCAGCCCATGTTCCACTTGAGGTTGAAACCCAGGCCGCCGATGTGGGTGGGCTGGGTCACCATCGGCCAGGTGGTGGATTCCTCGGCGATCGAGAGGGCACCGGGGAAGTGCTGGAACAGCACGTGGTTGGCCTGCTGCAGGAACTGCACCGCCTCGGTGTTCTCGCGGCCGCCGTGTTCGTTGGCCAGCCACTCGCCATCGGGGCGCAGGTAGTCGCGGTAGAGCATCGAGGCCACCGCATCCACCCGGATGCCGTCGATGTGGAACTCCTCGAACCAGTACACCAGGTTGGCCACGAGGAAGTTGCGTACCTCGTTGCGGCTATAGTTGAAGATCAGGGTGCCCCATTCCTTGTGCTCGCCGATGCGCGGGTCAGCGTGCTCGTAGAGGTGAGCTCCATCGAAGAAGGCCAGGCCGTGGGCGTCCTTGGGGAAGTGGCCCGGTACCCAGTCGAGGATCACGCCGATGCCCTCGGCGTGGCAGCTGTCCACAAACGCCCGGAATTCATCAGGGCTGCCGAAGCGGCTGGTGGGGGCGTACCAGCCCGTGACCTGGTAGCCCCAGGAGCCATCGAAGGGATGCTCGGAGATCGGCATCAGCTCGAGGTGGGTGAAGCCGCGGGCCTTCACATAGGGAATCAGCCGCTCGGCCAGTTCCGGATAGGTGAGCAGGCGGGCCCCGGGCTTGAGATCGGCGGCAGGTACTGGCGGGCGGGGGGTGCCGTCGGCCTCGATGTAGGGCTGGTCGGCAGCGGCGTGCATCCAGCTGCCCAGGTGCAGCTCGTACACAGCCACCGGCTGGTCGAGGGGGTTGCGACTGTCCCGTTCGCCCATCCAGGCACCGTCGCCCCAGACGAAGTCCCCGCTGAGGGGCTGCACGATCGAGCCGTTGGCGGGCCGAACCTCATGGCGGAAGCCGTAGGGGTCGGCCTTGGCGTAGCAATGGCCGTTCTGGGCCCGCACTTCGTATTTGTAGATCTCACCGGCCTGCAGGCCGGGCACGAACAGCTCCCAGCAGCCGCCCAGGCGGCTCTGCATCGGGTGGTGGCGGCCATCCCAGCCGTTGAACTGCCCAAGCACCGCCACGCTGCGGGCATTCGGAGCCCACAGGCAGAACATCACCCCGACGACGCCGTTGCGCTCCGTGAGGTGGGCGCCCATCTTGCGCCAGATGTGGTGGTGGTTGCCCTCGGCGAAGAGCAGCCGGTCGAGCTCGCCCATCCACTCCTCGCGGAAGGCCCAGGGGTCGTGGGCCTCATGGGTGATCCCACCGCGCAGCACCCGCACCCGGTAGCCGCTGCCGGGGTTGTGGTCGAGGCTGGCCTCGAACACCCAGGGGTGGTGTGGTGTCTCCATCAACATGGCTCCTGCCCCATTGCCGTCGCCGCCGCCGTGGAGCAGCTCCACGCTCTCGGCGTCCGGCATCCACACCCTCACCACCCACCTGCCGTCGTCGAGAGGCTGGGGGCCGAGCACGGCGAAAGGGTGATCGTGGCGACAGTCCGCCAGGCGATGGGCGTCCTCAACCATCCAGTCGAGACAAGGGACGGCCATCGCAGCTCGGCAGTGATGGCCGGAGCTTAGGCGGGCTCAGGTCCGTTCCCGGCGGCGTGCTCAGGGAATCGGGCTGGCGACCGGTCGGGGCCGGATCGGATCCTGGGGAAAATCCACGCTGATGATCTCGTTAGAGCGATTCAGCACCACGAACAGGGTGTCGCTGACGCGGTTGAACTCGGTGTTCACCAGCACCAGCTGGCTGTCCTCGTTGTGTTCGGCGGCCACCACCTTGCCCACCCGGATGAAGTTGCCGGTGTAGCGCTGCAGCTGTTGCCATTTGGCCTGGAGCGTCGCCGGGGTGAGCTCCCGCTGCAGGGGCAGGCTGAGGAAGCTGCGGGCGGTGATGAAGTGCCCGCCGCTGAGGGCCTTCACGAAATCGGCCGCCACGGTGGTGGACTTCTCGTCGGTGAGATCGAGGTGGTAACCGTCGAGCTGGCCCTGGTCATTGAGCACCATGAACAGGTCGCGGGTGCCGGCGCTGGTCTGCAGGGAGGCTTCCACCGTGGTGGTGCGCAGGCCGCCCCGCACGCTCAGCAGGGTCCAGCTCAGCAGTTTCGGCTGCCGGCGCATGGTCTCGGCCACCATCGCCGGGCTGCTGATCGCCTTGAGCTGGTCGGAGAACTGGCTGTAGCGCAGGTTGGGATCGCCGGTCTGGATCGCTTCCAGGATGCGGTTGGCCGCCGCCCGGGCCTGCTCCACGCTCAGGCTGGTCGCCGGGGTCTGCAGGTCCCGGGACTTGCGCTTCGGTGCCAGCAGCTTCGGGGTCTGGAGCTGGGGTGTCTGCGGTTGAGGGGTCTGCAGCTGCGGTGTCTGGGCGAGGCTCGCTGCCGGCTGGCTGAGGCCGAGGCTGCTCAGCAGGCCAAGGGCCAACAGGGCGGAGCGTGCCATCAGGGTGGGGGATCAGGTGGGGCCAGTTTGCCCCAGGAGTCCGTCGCCAGCATCCCCCAGGGCCGGCTCCAGCACCAGGCAGGCCTGCTCCAGCTCCAGGCGCAGGCTGATCACCCGCTGGTCCAGATCGTTGCCGGCGCGTGGCAGCTGGCCGCTGCCAGGGTTCACCGCGATCTGGGGCCAGGCCGCCGCAGCCAGCGACAGGCGCAGCCGCTCGCCCGCCGCCAGGTCCAGCAGCAGGGGCTGCAGGCTCACCTCGCGCCAGCGGCTCTCCAGGCAGCTCTCCCCGAGGTGGCGCGCCACCCCAACCGCCAGCTGATGCACGCGCCCATCGGCGTCCAGCCTGGAGAGCACGGCGCAGAGGTCGAAGCCGGGCTGATCGGCACTCACCCGCAGCCGCAACCGGGGCCGTACCAGCAGGCACCCCCGGTTCTGGGGCAGAACGGCCTCCGCCAGGGGCGCCGTAGTGAAACAGGCCACATCGCGGCGCTGGTCCAGATCGGCCCGCTCGCAGGGGCCTGAGTTGGGGTCGAGGTGGCCCCCGCGCCCCGGCACCGGCCTCCAGGGGTCGTGCACCAGCCACTGCACCGGTGCACCACCCCCATCCGCCGGCCCATCAGCTGCCGGCAGCAGCCTGCCCCCTTCGGCCGTGGCCTGACCATCGCAGCTCAACCACCAACCGGAGCTGGCGGGGGCTGGGGATTGTGCTTCTGGCTCCAGGCTGTGCCACTGGCGCGTGCGCTCCGCCTGCACCTCCACCGCGGCCATGGGTGCCGCCTCGCCCTCCCCGGTTTCTCCGTCTTCGGGCTGGAGATGGCGGCGGAAGAAGGCCAGCTGGAGCTGGTCTGCCCCCTCACGCCAGTTGAGGTGGCTCCAGGCGCCGATGCGCAGCAGGGGCTCCCCGCCAGCCGCTCGCGCCTGCCGCCAGAGATCCAGCACCCCCTCGAGGTGGGGATCGTGCCAGCCGCCCAGCAGCAGCAGCGGGCGCTGCCATAGCCCGGGGGCCGCTGGGTGGCGGATCCATTGCTCTGCCCTGGTGGGATCCTGAAGCAGCCAGCGCAGGGCCATGCCCTGGGGATCGTGGCGCTCCAGCAGCTCCATTCCCTCGTCGAGAAAGTGGCCGCTGCTCAGACTGCGGCGGATCGCCTGCCAGCCCGCCCCATCCCCCCGGCGGCGGCAGCGCAGGGCGGCCAGCTGCAGGCCCCAGCCCAGGCCCAGGGCCCACCAGTGGGCACCGCCGCTGCTGGCCCAGTGCAGCCGTTCGTCCAGACCGGCCATGGCCACCGCCAGGCAATCCGGCAGGCCATCGCCCGCATCGGCGTCGCCCACCAGCTGGGTGAACCCCTGATAGGAAAAGCCATAGGTGCCCAGGCGGCCATTGCAGCCGGGCAGACGGCGGGCCCAGCGCACGGTGTCGGTCGTGTCGCTGGCCTCCTGCTGGAAGCCGCCGAACTCCCCCTCCGACTCCCCCTGGCCGCGCACGTCCTGCACCACCACCAGAAAGCCCTGATCGGCCCACCAGACGGGATGGGCCAGCACGGGCGTTGAAGCGATTGCCCGGCCGTAGGGCTGGCGCATCAGCAGCACCGGCCAGGGGCCCTGCCCCTCCGGTTGCCAGATCCGGCTCAGCAGGCGCGTGCCGTCGCGGCAGTGCATCCAGGCATCTCTGCCGTGGGCGGCGCCGCCCACTCAGCGCACATCGGGGCAGTGCAGCCCCACCACATAAGTGGTGAGCACTTCCGCATCCATAAGGCTCAGGTTTTCCTGGCTGGCGATCTGGCGGAGGGCCTGCTTACTGGTGTACGAGATTCCCTGCTGGTTGAGCTGGCGCAGTTCGCGGCAGAGCCGTTTGGCCCGGGCCGGATCCCGGCGCACGCTCTCCAGCAGGTTCGACTGGGCCAGGACCGGATGGGGCTGCAGGGGTGCACCCGGCAGGAGTGCCATGGCTGTGGCAACCATGGCAGCCGACACCAGCAGGGCTCCTGGCAGGCCCTGGCTTGAAGCGGGTCGGCGTTTCGCGCAGTCCATGGCCGTGAGGTCGGCTGTTCCCATTTCAGAACTCAACTGCGACGGCCGGCCGCAGGGCTGGGTCAGTTTGTGGCCCGGCGAGCCAGGGCAATCCAGCGCTGCACCTGCGCCAGGTCAGGGGGCGGAATGGCCCCGCCGGTGAGCCGGCGCTGCAGCCGGCCGGTCTGGCGCCACAGCTGCTGCGGGTCGGCGGCGGCCAGGCTGGGCCGGTCGGGGATGCCGGCATGGAGCAGCAGGGCTGCCTGCCCCGGAGGCAGATCCAGCTCCACCACCAGCCGGGCCTGGCCCCGCAGGCGCACGAGGGTGGGCAGGCTGGCGCCGGCGCTGGTGGCCAGCCCGGCCAGTTGGCGGTCCTGCATCCGGGCCAGTGCGGGCCAGTCGTGGCAGCCGGCCTGCTCCAGGGCCGCCCGCTCCCGACGGGCGTGGGCAGGCAGGTCCTGGAAACCGTCCATGGCTCAGGGCTGCAGGCTGATCTCGCCGCTCAGCAGGTCCCGGCGCGCCTCGGCCAGCACCACCGGACGGCTCAGGCCCGCCTCCACCGCTTCCACCCGGCGCAGCCGCACCCGCACCATCCCGTCGTCGCTCTGGCGGCCATTGCCCCGCAGGTTGCGGGCCACCTGCTCGGCAGTGGGGGCGGCGGCAGCTGCCGGCAGATCGGCTGGAGCGGCGGCCACCACCAGCTCCGCCCCGTTGTCGAACACCACCGGCACACTCACGGCCCCCTCCACCGTCACCCGCGGCCGGTAGCTCACGGCGAAGGCCAGACAGGAGACCGCCAGCAGGGCGGTGAAGCTGGTGATGCCCACCAAGCGGAAGCGCACCCCCCAGCGCAGCAGGTAAGCGGCGATCGTGATCACGGCCAGCACCCCGCTGGCCGCCCCCAGCCATTCCCCGGCCACCAGCAGGATCGGGTCGGTGCTCATGGCGTCTGGCTCGACTGGAAAACGCCTTTTATATTGCGCCCCAAGCGCCTGCCGCCTTCCCATTCGCCCCCGCACCCTGATCCCCTGGCTGCTGGCTGGCGGCTGCACAGCCGTTGCCGTGGCTGGGGTGTTGTCCTTTGACCAGGTGGCGCGGCGGGTCTATGGCCGCCTGCAGCCCCGGCTGGAGCGCCAGCTGGGTGCGGCCCTGGGGCACCCCCTGCAGCTGGGCCCCTACCAGGGGCTGGGCTGGTCCGGCCTGCAACTGGGCCCCACCCGCCTGTTGCCCGATCCCAGGGATCCCTCATCGGTGCGGATTGCGGCCCTGGGCGTCAGCCTCGATCCCCTCAGCAGCCTGCGGCGCCGTCTGCCGGTGCTGCATCTCAGCCTCTCAGGGGTGGCGGTGGACCTGCTCCCCAACGATGAGGGGCGCTACTGGCGGCTGGGACGGGCCGATCCCAGCCAGCCTCCCCCCCGGATGGATGTGCGCTGGCGGCTGCGCCAGCCGGCCTCGGTTCGGTTGGAGCCGGCCGGCCTGGCGCTGCAGGTGCTCAGCAGCGGCTCGCTTCAACCCCACCGCCAGCTGCTCAGCGGCCAGCTGCAGCTGGGGCTCGCTGGGGAGAAGGCGCTCCCCCTGCGCCTGCGGGCTGGCGGCAACTGGAGCGAGGGCAACTGGCGCGGCGAGTTGACCAGCCGCAATCTCGACCTCAACCGCTGGGTACGGGGCCTGCTTCCGCCGAGGCGCCTGCCGGGCCAGCTGCGGGGTCGTGTCGATGGACGCCTGCGGCTCGCCTGGGCGAACGGCGGCCCGGACTGCCGGGGAGAGCTGCGGGCCCGCCAGCTCAGCTGGAACCCGGGCGATCAACCGGCGCTGCAGCTGCCGCTGCTGCCTGTGCAGTGCCAGGGCCGCCAGCTGCGCCTGCCCTCCACGGACTGGCGCTGGGGAAACCGCTCCGGCCAGCTCGCCCTGCTCACCACCTGGACCCCTAACCAGTGGCAGGTGCAGGCCCTGGACCTGCGCACCGGCAGCTCCTGGCTGCGCGGCCGCGGCCGCATCGGCAGCGACCTGGCCCTCACGGGTGACTGGCAGCTGCAGCCCAGCGATTTGCCCCTCGATCCGGGCACGCCCAGCGCCCTGCTGGGCTCGCTGATCCAGGGGGATCTGCAGCTGGCGGGCAACTGGCGGCGGCCCCGTCTGAGCAGCAGCCTCTCCCAGGCCAGCAACCCCCTGCTGGATGGCTGGAGTGCCCGCTTGCGCTGGCAGGAGAGTGAGCTGCTGCTCGACCAGCTCAGCAGCCGCTACCTGAACGGCCGGGGCAGGCTGCCCCTCGCCCTGGGCGGCCCCGCGGGCGTGCGGCTGGGAGACCTGGCGGTGGAGGCCCGGATCCAGGGGTACCCCCTGGTTCGCCTCAGCCCCCTGCTGGGCACCAGCCTGGACGGCCGTCTCACGGCCGAGGGCACGATCCGTGGGCCGCTCTCCGGCCTCACCCCCGACTTCCGGCTGCTGCTGGAGCGCCTGGAGGTGGGGCCGCTGCAGCTGGCGGAGGACTGGCAGGGCGACTGGTTCGGCCAGGCGGCCGGCGGGGGGCGGCTGGCGCTGCGCCCCAGGGGTGCCGAGGGGTTGCTGGAGGCCCGGCTCGACAACCGCTGGGTGCCGGTGGCGATCGACCTGCGCCGGCAGCAGGGGCGTCTCAGCCTGGTAGGAACGCCGCGCTCCTATCGCTGGCAGGCGGATGCGCTGCCCCTCGCTGCCCTGAGGCTGGCCCTCGGACCGATCGGCCGCTTCCAGCCCCTGGAGGGCAGGCTCAGCGGCCGCGGCAACCTCGGCCTGCAGCCCCTGGCTTTCCAGGGCGAGGTGGAGCTGGAGCAGGCCAGTGTGCTGGGGGTGGTGGCCAACCGCCTGCAGCTTGAGGGCCGTTACCGCGATCGCCGCTACCAGGCCCGGGGCCTGATGGAACCCCAGTCCGGAGGAGCCCTCGACTTTGACTGGAGCGGCCGTTGGCAGGGGGCCTACCGGGCCCGCCTCAGTGGCAGGGGCCTGGAGGATGGCCTGGTGCGCCAGTTGCTGGAGGCCTGGCCGGCCTGGAACGGGGGTGTGGCCCGGGATCCGGGCAGGGCCGGGGATCTGGGCACGCTGCTGATCGACACCTTCGCCGGCAGCATCGATGACCAGCTGGCGGCTCTCAACCGGGCCCATGCCCTGGTGGCGCAGCAGCGCCGCAGCCAGCTCGCGTCGCTCAGCGCCGCGGAGCGGTTGGAGCGGCTGGCGGCCCGTTTCAACTTCGATGCCGAACTCAGCGGCCCCCGCCTGGTGGACTCCCGCCTGGACCTCGATCTGAGCGGCCATCTCTGGTTGCCGGGTGAGGACCGGGATGTGGCCCTCAGCGCCGACCCGCTGCAGGTGCGGATTCAGGGACCGCTGCGCACGGGCAGCGGCAGCCTGGCGGTGGACGGTCTGCCCCTGGCGCTGCTGGCCCTGCTCACGCCAGTGCCGCAGGAGCTGCGGGGCACCCTGGCGGCCCGCGGCCGCTATCGCCTGGGCGAGCAGCGCGCACTCGACCTGGATCTGGCCCTGGCGGGGGCCGGCTTCGGGGAGACCGACATCAGCCTCCAGCGGGGCACCATCAGCCTGGAAGGGGAGGCGATGCTGGTGGATCTGGCCCTGCGTGCGGCCGGCGCCGACAGTGGCATCGACCTGGCCGGTCGCCTGCCTCTGGATCCCGCTGCCGATGGCGTGGAGCTTCGTCTGAGCAGCCGGGACGACGGCCTGATCTTCCTCAGCCGCCTGGCCCAGCCCGCCGTGGACTGGCAGGAGGGCAGTGCCGATCTGCAGCTGCTGGTGCGCGGCAGCCTGCAGCGTCCGATCGCCAACGGGTTCCTGCGGCTGCAGAACGGTGCGCTTGACCTGGTGGGCCAGAGCGTCACGAACCTGCAGGCCACCATGCTGTTCGACTTCGAGAAGCTGATCCTCCAGGAGTTCGGCGCCGCGGTGGGCCCGAAGGGCAGGATCAGCGGCGTGGGCAGTCTGGGCCTGGTGAGCCCCCAGCTCACGGCCGAGGGCGAACCGGCCCGCCTCTCCCTCAGCCTGCAGTCCCTGCCCTTCCGCTTCCCGCGCATCAATGCCGTCACCAACGGCGACCTGGAGGTGGGCGGCAGCCTGGCGGGCCTGCGCGTCAGCGGGGATCTGGCCCTCTCCAAGGGGTCGATCAACGTGCAGCCCGGCAGCCTTGGCGTTGCGGAGAAAGCCAGGCCCAGCAACACCACAAGCGTGGCCGAACTGGCGGAGCGGCGCTGGACCTTCCAGCAGCCCCTGGTGCTCTATGGCCCCGATGTGGAGAGCGAGACCAGCGAGCAGCTGCGGGCCCTGGTGCCCAATCTGCCCCTGGTGCGCTTCGAGAACCTCAGGCTCAGCCTCGGTCCCGACCTGGGAGTGGGGGTGCCAAGGCTGGCCAGCTTCCAGACCGAGGGAAGCCTGCGGATCGATGGTCCGTTCGATCCCAGCATCCAGGCCCGGGGGGTGGTGCGTCTCAAGCAGGGACGGCTGGGGCTGTTCACCACCACCTTCAACCTCGACCCCGATTCGCCGAACGTGGCGGTGTTCACCCCGTCGATGGGCCTGGTGCCGTTCCTCGACATCACCCTGCGCACCCGGGTGTCCGACAGCCTGAATCTGGCCAGCATCAGTGGTGACTCGGCCGCAGGCGCCTCCCCCTTCACCACCTCCGCCACCCAGCTGGAGACCCAGGGCTTCAGCTCACTCAACCAGCTCAACCTGGTGCAGGTGTATCTGAGTGTGAGTGGTCCGGCCGATCGACTCGCTGACAACATCAGCCTGCGCAGCAGTCCGCCCCTGCCCCAGGACCGGCTGATGGCCCTGATCGGCGGCAACACCCTCGCGGGGGTGGTGGGCGGTGCCGGCGCCAGCACCGCCCTGGCCACCGTGGTGGGCCAGTCGTTGCTTTCGCCCATTCTTGGCACCCTCGGCGATGCCTTTGGCCAGCGCCTAAGCCTGGCCATCTACCCCGCCTATGTGAATCAGGGTGTGAGCCGTGCGGACGTGCGGCGCTCCGGCCGGGTGCCACCCCAGCTGGTGCTGGCCACCGAGGCCGGAATCGATCTCACGGAACGCTTCAGCGTGTCCCTGCTGGCCGCCCCCAACGTGGACAATGTGCCTCCCCAGGTGAACCTCAACTACAAGCCCTCGGAGATGCTCAACCTGCAGGGTTCCGTGGACACCGATGGCAACTGGCAGACCCAGCTGCAGGTGTTCTTCCGCTTCTGATGGCCCCATCCCCAGCCGCCGGCCGCCCCGCTTCGGCCTCCCCCGGCGATGGCCAGTTGATCGGGGTCGACCTTGGCGGCACCGCCATCAAGCTGGGCCGCTTTGCCCGGGACGGCACCCTGCTGGAGGCCCTGGAGATCCCCACCCCCCGGCCCGCCATGCCCGGGGCGGTGACGGTGGCGATCGCCGAGGCGGTGGAGCGGCTCGATCCCCAGCGTCTGGCGCCGCTGGTGGGGGTGGGCCATCCCGGACCCAGCGACCGCCACGGCCGCCTGGCCCGCATCGCCATCAACCTGCCCGGCTGGCTGGATGTGCCCCTGGCCGACTGGCTGGAGCCGCTGCTCGAGCGGCGCGTGACCTGCGCCAATGACGCCAACTGCGCTCTGGTGGGGGAGCGCTGGCACGGGGCCGCCCGCGGCGCCCGAGACGTCCTGCTGCTCACCCTGGGCACGGGTGTGGGGGGGGGCGTGCTGCTGGATGGTGAGCTGTTCACCGGCCGGGGGGGGGCGGCGGCCGAACCGGGGCTGATCGGCATCCAGCCCGATGGGCCGCCCTGCAACAGCGGCAACCGCGGTTCCCTGGAGAGCTACTGCAGCATCGCCGGCCTGGCCCGGCTCAGCCCGGTGGAGCCCCAGGAGCTCTGCCGCCGCGCCGAGTCGGGGGACCCCGAGGCCCTGGCGGTGTGGGAGGCCTACGGCCGGCTGCTGGGCACCGGCATCAGTTCCCTGCTCTATCTGTTCACGCCGGAGCTGGTGCTGCTGGGCGGCGGCCTGAGCGCTGCCGCGCCCCTGTTTCTGCCGGCGCTGTGGCAGGAGGTGGAGCAGCGGGTGCTGGCGGTGAGCCGGGAGGGGCTGCGCATCGAGCGCTGTGCCCTCGGCAACGGCGCCGGTCGGCTCGGGGCCGTCCGGCTGGCCCTGGAACGGCTGGACGGCGCCTGAGCGGGCCGGCTGGGTCCTGGGTGGGACAGCCACTTGGGATGATGGCCCCCATGAACTCCTCCATCCCGGCTGTTCCCGATCCCAGCCCCGACCTGCTGCAGCGGGCGGCGGGGGTGCGGCGCAGTGCCATGGCCCTCGGCCAGTGCAGCGATCAGCAACGCCGGGCGGCCGTGGGGGCGATGGCCGATGCACTGGAGGCCAGGCGCGCCGCGATCCTGGCGGCCAACCAGGCCGACCTGGAGGCCGCGGCCGCCGAGGTGCTGGCCGGCTCCCTGGTGGCCCGGCTGAAACTGGACGGGACCAAGCTGGATGGGGCAATTGCCGGGGTGCGTCAGGTGGCGGCCCTGCCGGATCCGATTGGCCGCCGTCAGCTTCATACCGAGCTGGATGCGGGCCTGGTGCTGGAGCGGGTCACCGTGCCCCTGGGGGTGGTGGGCGTGATCTTCGAGGCCCGCCCCGACGCGGTGATGCAGATCGCCTCGCTGGCGATCCGCTCCGGCAATGGCGCCATCCTCAAGGGCGGCCGGGAGGCCAGCCGCAGCTGCGCCGCCATCCTGGAGGCCCTGCAGGCCGGCCTGGTCGCCAGCGCCGTGGCCCCCCAGGCCCTGGAGCTGCTCACCAGCCGCGAGGAGAGCCTGGCGCTGCTCAAGCTCGACGGCCTGGTGGACCTGATCATTCCACGCGGCTCCAATGCCCTGGTGCGCTTCATCCAGGAGAACACCCGCATCCCGGTGCTGGGCCACGCCGATGGCATCTGCCACCTGTATGTGGATGGGGCCGCCGATCCGGAGCAGGCCCTGCGGGTCGCCCTCGATGCCAAGACCCAGTACCCGGCAGCCTGTAATGCGATCGAAACCCTGCTGGTGCATCGCGCGCTGGCTGCCAGCTTTCTGCCCGCAGCGGTGGCGGCGTTTGCGGCCGCCGGCGTGGAGTTGCGCGGCGACGCCGAGGCCATGGCCCACGGCGTGCCCCACCTGGCCACTGAGGACGACTGGAGCACGGAGTACGCCGATCTGATCCTGGCGGTGAAGGTGGTGGCCGGGCTGGAGGAGGCCTTGGAGCACATCCGCTGCTATGGCTCACGCCACACCGATGCCATCTGCACCGGCGATGCGGCGGCGGCTGAGCGCTTCCTGGCCTCGGTGGACAGCGCCGGCGTATTTCATAACTGCTCCACCCGCTTCGCCGACGGCTTCCGCTACGGCTTCGGCGCCGAGGTGGGCATCTCCACCCAGACCCTGCCGCCCCGGGGCCCCGTGGGCCTAGAGGGGCTGGTGACCTACCGCTACCGCCTGCGCGGCGAGGGCCACATCGCCGCTGACTACGCCAGTGGCGAGCGCCACTTCAGCCACCGCAGCCTGCCCCTGTGAGCCCCAACGACGTTGCCGCAGGTGATCGCATCCTTGTGCGGGGCCTGCGCCTCTGGGCCCACGTGGGGGTGCTGGCGTTTGAGCGTGAGCAGGGCCAGTGGTTCGAGCTGGACCTCGAGCTCGGCGTGGATCTCGGACCTGCCGGCCGGAGCGACCAGCTGGCCGACACCCTCGACTACTCCCAGCTGATCGCGGCCCTGCAGCGCCAGGCCCGGGCGATCCGCTGCCTCACGTTGGAGCACTACAGCGAACAGATCCTCACCCTGATTGCCGAGCGCTGGGGGGCGGTGCCGGTGCAGCTGGAACTGCGCAAGTGCGCTGCGCCGGTTCCCGGTTTCAGCGGCACGGTGGCGGTGCGGCGCCTCAGATCCGCAGCCTGAAGCCGTCGCGGCGGTGGAAATCGGCCTCCCCTCCGCCGTGGTGCAGGGCCCAGTAGCTGATTGCCCCGCCGCGCTGCTCCAGCACGGCGGTCACCGCCAGCTCAAGCTCCGCGGGCTGGGCGGAGATCAGGGTTGCCGGCAGAAGGGCTGCCGGCAGGGTCGCCGTCGCCCTGAAGCGGCTGATGCGGCCGTTGCCGCTGCGTTCCACCGGCAGGGCGCTGTAGTGAGGGTCGGGCCTCAGGCCGCGGCGGTAGCCATCGAGGGCGTAGACGTTCCAGTCGCCGTTGGGGCAGAGGTTGAACTCCCAGTAGGCCTCCCCGTGGGGATGGGCCAGGAACCACTCCAGGCAGGTGTGTTCCCACAGGCCGTCGCGCCGCTGCGGCTGACCGGCCGCGGGCGGCCAGAGGATGGCGTTCTCTCCTTGCTCCGCCGCGCAGCTCAGCTGAAACTCCAGGATGAGGGTCTCCCCCCGCCGCTCAAGCCAGCCCTCGATGGCGATGCCGGTAAGGCTGTCGGCCCTGGCACCGAAGGGCAGGAGCGAGAACGCCTGCCGAGCCGGCGACTGGGATCCGGGTTGGTGGGATGGGGGTTTGATGCTCATCAGGTGCTGAGCTCGCGCACCATCTGCTCCAGCTCGCCCTCCTCGGCCTCGATCCGTTCGGTGAGGGTGAACTGCACCAGGGCCCGCTCGAGGTTGTGGCCGGGTTGGCGGCACTTGAAGTAACGGTTGCCGGCCAGATGGTCGCTGAAAAAGCGCAGGCCGAGCTCGAAGCTGAGCAGCCGCGCGGCCGTGGGAATCAGCTCCAGATCAGCTGCGCTGAGGATCGGCCGGGCCAGCTCCAGATAGCCCGTCAGCATCGCCCGGCAGCGGCCGGGATCGAACTGCACGCTGGCCAGATGGGTTGTCTCCTCCCCGGCCGGATTGCAGCCGGAGCGCAGGGCGTCGCCGATGTCGTAATGCAGCAGCCCGGGTTTCACCGTGTCCAGATCAACGAGTGCCACCGCCTGGCCGCTGGTGCTATCGAGCAGCACGTTGTTCACCTTGGGGTCGCCGTGGATCGGCCGGGGCTGCAGCCTGCCACTGCTGCGGGCCTGCTCCAACACCGGCGCCAATGGGCGACGCTCGGCGATGAAGCGGTGGCACCAGGCTTCCGCCTCCGGGTTGCCGCCGCCCGCTCCCCCTCCTGCAGCTCCCTGCTCCAGCAACTGGTCGTAGCTGTGCAGGTAGCCCGGCGTCACGTGGAAGCCCTCCAGGGTGTCGTGCAGCTGGTCGCAGGGGAGGTCGTGCACCAGCCGGTGGAAACCGCCAAGGGCTCGGCCCACCTCGGCCGCGTGGGCATCGCTGAGCACGGTGTCCGGGCTGGTGGTGTCAGCCACAAAGCTGAGCATCCGCCAGCAGTCCGGGCCCTGGCGCAGCCAGGTGCCGCCATCCCGGGTGGGCAGCAGCTGGGGGAGCTCCCAGCGGCGCGGCCGCTCGGGCTGGGGCCAGGGCCGGCCGGCGGCGTGATCGCTCAGCCGGGCCAGGTTGGCCATCACCCAGTCCGGCCGTGCGAACACCCCGGTGTTCAGCCGCTGGAGCACGAACTGGCTGGCCTGGCCGGCCCCGCTGGAGCAGCTCACCCGGTAGGTGTCGTTCACGTTCCCCTGGCCGAGGGGTGTGATCGCCGCCACGGCAGCGGGCAGGGCAAAGGCCTCGGCGATCTCCTGCAGGGAGCGGCAGGAACCGTCCTGGAGCGCGCCGGGGTCGATTGGGGCGCTGCGGATCTTGGACGGGTTGGACATCGCCCCATCCTCTCGGCATGGCCCATGCCATAGGTTGCCAGTCGGCCTGTTTGGCGGATGGCTACTCCCCAATCCACGCCCCTGGTGCTGGTCCACGGCCTGTGGGACACCCCCCGCCTGTTCCGCCGACTGGAGGAGGAGCTCCGGGGCCGCCGCCAGCCCCTGCTGGTGCCCCACCTGCCCCATGGCCTCGGCCAGCGCCCCCTGCTCGAGCTGGCCACCCAGCTCGGGCGGCTGGTGAACCAGCGCTTCGGCCCGGATCAGCCGGTGGACGTGCTCGGTTTCTCGATGGGCGGGCTGGTGGGCCGCAGCTGGATCCAGCTGGCCGGTGGGGCCGGTCGCGTGCGCCGGCTGATCAGTGTGGGCAGCCCCCAGCGCGGCAGCCTGGTGGCCGCACCCTGGCCGGGGCGCTGGCTGGCCAGCATCGCCGACATGCGCCCCGGCAGCCCGCTGCTGCGCCGGCTCAACGGTGACCTCTCCGCCCTGGCCGGCGTGGACTGCTGCAGTTTCTGGTGTCTGGCGGATCACATGGTGGTCCCCAGCTGGACCGGCGTGTTGCCGGTGGGCCGCTGCCAGCAGCTGCCGGTGTGGAGCCACCGGCAGCTGATCAGCAGTCCGGCCGCCCTGGGCCCGATCGTGGCCGAGCTGCTGAGGCCCTGAAATCAGGCCCCCACCAGCCCCGAATGGCGGATCAGGGCCTCGGGGCTGGGAGGCCGGCCGCGGAAGGCCTCGAAGATCTCCGCCGGCGAGCGGCTGCCGCCGAGCGACAACACGGTGTCGCGGAAGCGGCGGCCGGTGGCCGCCACCTCGTCCTCCACATCCAGACCCACCTCCTCGAAGGCGCTGAAGGCGTCGGCGCTGAGCACCTCCGCCCATTTGTAGGAGTAGTAGCCGGCGGAATAGCCGCCGGCGAAGATGTGGCTGAAGGCGCAGAGGAAGGCGTCCTCAGGGATCGGCTCCAGCACGGTGGTGGTGCGGGCCAGCTCGCGGCGCAGTTGCTCCGGGCTCTGGCCGCCCTCCGGGCTCCATGCGCTGTGCAGGCGCAGGTCGGTGAGGGCGAAGTGCACCTGGCGCAGGGTGGCGCTGCCGCCCATGAAGGTGCGGGCCGCTAGCAGTTTCTGGTAGTCGGCCTCGGGCAGGGGCTCGCCCGTCTGCCAGTGGCGGGCCATGCCCATCAGGGTGGCGCGGTCGTAGCACCAGTTCTCCATGAACTGGCTGGGCAGCTCCACCGCATCCCACTCCACGTTGTTGATGCCGGCGGCCTGGGGGCGCTCCACGGTGGTGAGCATGTGCTGCAGGCCGTGGCCGAACTCGTGGAACAGGGTCTCCACCTCATCGAAGGTCATCAGGCTCGGCGTCTCCCCCACCGGCGGGCTCTGGTTGCAGATCAGGTAGGCCACCGGCAGCACCGGCTCGCCGGCGGCGGTGCGGGAGCGGCCCAGACATTCGTCCATCCAGGCGCCGCCGCGCTTGCTGCCGGGGCGGCTGAAGGGGTCGAGGTAGAAGGCGGCCAGGGGGGCGCCGCTTGCCCCGTCGAGCACGCGGAAGTAGCGCACATCAGGGTGCCAGGTGGGCGCCTCGCCCGGATCGGTGCTGACGATGCGGATGTCGAACAGCCGCTGGCAGAGCCCGAACAGGCCCTGCAGCACCTGGTCCAGCGGGAACCAGGGCCGCAGCGCCTCGCTGTCGAGCTCAAAGCTCTCCTGGCGCAGCTTCTCGGCCCAGAAGGCCACATCCCAGGGCTTGAGGTCGTCCGCTTCCGGGGCGCCCTGGCGGCGGGCGATGGCGCGCAGCTCCTCCAGCTCCCGGACGGCCACGGGATAGGCGGCGGCGCGCAGGTCGTCGAGCAGCTGCTCCACTTCGGCCACCGAGCCCGCCATCTTGCTGGCCAGGCTCACCTCGGCCCAGTTGGCATAGCCCAGCCGCCGGGCCTGTTCGCTCCGCAGCGTCAGGATGTGCTCGATCAGCGGCCCGTTGTCGAGTTCGCCGCTGGAGGCGCGGGCCACCTGGGCGCGGTACACGGTTTCGCGCAGGTCGCGACGCTGGCTGTATTTGAGGAAAGGCGCCACCCGCGGCATGTCGAGCCCCAGCAGCCAGGGACCGCCCTCTGCGCTGGCGTCCGTGTCGCCGGGCTCCTCGCCGGCCTGGCGGGCTGCCTGGGCCAGCAGCTCCCTGAGGCTGTCGGGCAGGCCGGCCACCTCGGCCGGATCGCGCAACCGCAGGCTCCAGGCGTTGGTGGCATCGAGCACGTGGTTGCCGAAGTCGCTGGCCAGCCGTGCCAGCTCGGCGGTGGTGGCATTGAAGGTCTCCTGCTCCACTCCGCCCAGGCCCACACCGCGGAGCTCCATGTCGCGGCGCTCAGCTTCCAGGATGCGCTGCTGGGTGGGATCGAGCTGCTGGCGCTGCTCCAGCAGCTGGCCCAGGGCCCGGTAGATCACCGCGCTCTGGCCCGCCCGGCTGCCGAAGGCCACCACAGCCCCCTGCTGGCTCTGGTGGGCCTCGCGCAGCTCAGGGGTGTTGCACACGCCGTTGAGATGGCTCACCACGCCCCAGCTCCAGCGCAGCCGCTCGCCGAGATGGTGGAGGGGATCCATCACCTCCGCCCAGCCAAGGGGATCGCCGCCGCTGCTTGCCTGCTCAAGCCGCCCCTCCAGCTCCTCCTCCAGCTGGCCGAGTTCGCCGTTGAGCTGGTCCAGCAACTCGGGGATGGCCGCGTTCACCTGTTCGGGCGTGATGGCCTCAAACGGAGGTAGCCCCTGCCCGCGCAGCAGGGGAGATGGGCTGGAGGCGGCTGCCATGGCAGGCACTGCAACTGCCTGCTATTTCAAGGCATGGCCAGGCCGCCCTGTGGTTCAGGCGAAGGGGGTGAACCGACCCGCCGCCACGCTCACGCCTGCCAGCAGCTGGGTGGAGAGGGCGTTGGTGCTGGCCTCGTAGAAGTCGATGGCTACCCTCGGCCAGAAGCCGATCACCAGGGTGGGCACCAGCAGGGTGAGGCCGATCAGCAGCTCCCGGGGGCGCATGTCGCCGGTGCTGGCCAGGGCCGGAATCCGGGGGCCGAAGAACACCCGCCTGCAGAGGCTGAGCAGATAAACAGGCGTGAGCACCAGGCCGATGGCAGCCAACACAATCGTGATCACCCGGAAGCCGGTGGTGAAGCCGTCGTTTGCGGTCACCCCCAGGAACACCGTGATCTCGCTCACGAAGCCGCTCATGCCGGGCAGGGCGAGGGAGGCGAGGCAGCTGGCCAGGAAGAAGGCGAAGGTGATCGGCAGGGCCTTGGCCAGGCCGCCCATGTTCGGGATGGAGAGGGTTTCGGTGCGCTCGTAGAACACACCGGTGACGAAGAACATCGCTGCGGCGATCAGGCCGTGGCTGATCATCTGCAG
Organism: Prochlorococcaceae cyanobacterium; assembly: GCA_040399225.1. Classification (GTDB taxonomy): domain Bacteria; phylum Cyanobacteriota; class Cyanobacteriia; order PCC-6307; family Cyanobiaceae; genus NIES-981. Next base: position 21,944 of record JBBASN010000010.1, read on the forward strand.
CATGGCGCCGCTCATGCCCAGGGCATCGATGGCGCCGATGCCCAGCAGCACGAAGCCCATGTGGCTCACGGAGCTGCAGGCGATCCTGCGCTTCACGTTGTCCTGGGCAAAGGCGTTGAGCGCGCCGTACACGATGTTCACGATGCCCAGCACCACCAGGGCCGGAGCCAGGGTGAGGTGGGCCTCCGGCAGCATCTGCACGTTGAAGCGCAGCAGGGCATAGCCGCCCATCTTCAGCAGCACGCCCGCCAGCAGCATCGACACCGGGGCGTTGGCCTCACCGTGGGCGTCCGGCAGCCAGGTGTGCAGGGGGAACATGGGGAGCTTCACGCCGAAGCCCACCAGGAAGCCGAGGTAACAGAGAAGGCCGAAGGTGCCACCGGCGCTGCGCTCCACCAGCTCACTGAGGTTGAAGGTGACGGGCCCGTTGAAGGCCAGGGCCAGGCCGCTCACCAGGATCAGCAGGGAAGCGGTGGCGGTATAGAGGATGAATTTGGTGGCCGCGTACTGGCGCTGCTTGCCGCCCCAGATGGCGATCAGCAGGTAAACGGGCACCAGTTCCAGCTCCCAGGCCAGGAAGAAGAGCAGGAAGTCGTGGGAGAGGAACACCAGCCCCTGGGCCGAGGCCTGCACCAGCATGAGCGCGAAATAGAGGCGGCTCTTGCGGCTGATGTTCCAGCTGGCGGCCACCGAGAGCAGGGTCACCAGGCCGGAGAGCACCACCAGGGGCGCCGAGAGGCCATCGGCCGCCAGCGACCACTCCAGGCCCAGGGCCGGCACCCAGTTGAGCCGCTCCACCAGTTGCAGCTCACTGCTGGCGCCGTTGAAGTGCTGGCTGAAGCACACCAGCATCAGGCCAAGGTCCACGGCCAGGGTGCCGAGGGCCAGGGCGCGGGGCAGGCGGGGATCGCTGCCATCGCCGGGGAGCAGCGGCATCACCAGGGCCACGGCCGCTGGCAGCAGCACGATCAGGCTGAGCCAGGGAAAGGCCTGGCTGGGCAGGGAGGCGTCCATCGGGCTCCAGGACGGGGGCGGTGGGGCGGGCTGACGCCAGCGCGGTCTGCACCGCCATGGACTGACCCGGCGGCCACGTTACCAGTCACCCCATGGCCGATGGGCATTTGTACTCATGGACATGAAAAAGGGAGTGGCCGAAGCCACTCCCGGAATGGGTCGCCAGGACCCTGCTGAGGCTCACCAGAGGCCGCGGATCGGGGCGGGCTCGGGCTGGAACACCGGAGCGGGGGCGGGCTGGGGACGGGGTGCAGGAGCGGGTGCGGGGGTGATCACGGTCTCCTCCACCACTTCTTCCACCACCGGGCCACCGAAGCGGTAGCGGGCACCGATCTTGAAGCCCCAGTTGTTGTCGAGGGCATCCCAGCTGGTGCGGCCGGCCCGGAACGACTCCGCGCCCTGGTACACGGCTTCCGCGTAGATGTCGGTGTTCCAGTTCACGCCATAGGCCACACCGGCCTTGGCCTGCCAGCCGAACAGGTCATCGCTGCCGCTGCCGGTGTTGATCCTCCGCACAATGTTGCCATTGTTGGCGCGCACGAGGCTGTTGTTGCCCATGCTCTGGTTGATCCAGCCGATGCCACCGCCGATGTAGGGGGTCCAACGGGTGCCGGTGTTGATGTCCCAGTAGGCGCTGGCCATGATGCCGTTCTGGTTGCCACCGTTGGTGCGAGTGGATTCCCAGTTGTTGTTGCGGGTGATGTCGTCCACACCGACGCGGTTGTACACGTAGGTGAGCTCGGTGCGGAACGCGCCGAAGTCGTAGCCGATACCGGCATCCAGGGAGAAGCCGCCCTCGGTTTCCAGCTCAACCCGGCGGCGGGTGCCGTCTTTCTTGTTGACGACGCCGCCGATGTCGTTGGCCCAGCTGCCACCAATGCCGATGGTGCCGTAGAAGCCGGTGCCCTGTTCGTAGACGACGGCCTCGTCCACGATCACGGACTGGCTGATCAGGGTGTCCTGGGACTCAGCAGGGGTCGCGGCTGCGCTGGGCAGGGCGGCCATGGTGGTGGCGGCTTCGTCGGTGACGGTTTCACCGGCACGGACCGGAGCTGCCATCAGGCTGGAGGTGGCTGCAGCGGCTGCCGCCAAGGAAAGAAAAGCCTTGCGTGAATTGCGCATTGCTTGAAGGGGAGAAGGCAAAGCCTATTCAGCACACCCCAAAGAGTGCACCTTTGCTCGTTGGCAGATGCCAGATGCTGCACTGTCTATGGATACTGTCTATGGATCCCCATAGGCCGATCGCCCTGATTTGCGACGGCTGAGAATCAGTAGTACGCGGCAGATCCGTTGCGCTCAGGGCTCTCATCCACTGATGTGGGTCGCTTCAGCGATCGGGCAGGGGCTGCCAGCGACTGCCCTCCTGTTGCACATGCAGAACTTCGGTGCGGCTTTCCACCCCGGCCTTGTGCCAGGCCAGCAGCATCCCGCGAGCCACCGTCTCGGCCCGGTCCGCCGTGCAGAGGGCCAGCAGGCTCGGCCCGGCGCCACTGATCACGCAGCCCCAGGCCCCCGCCTCCAGGGCCGCATCGCGCACCTTGGTGCCGCCCACGATCAAACCCCAGCGGTAGGGCTCATGCAGCCGGTCGTGCATGCCATCGCTGATCAGATCGCCGTTGCCGCTGCGCAGCCCCTGCAGCAACAGCGTGAGAGCCCCGAGATTGATCACCGCATCGGCCACCGGGATCGCCTTGGGCATGGCCCGGCGTGCCTCGCTGGTGGCCAGCCGGATGGCCGGGATCGCCACCACGGCCACCACGTCGCTCGACCATTCACAGCGCACGACCCGCCAGCGGTGGGAGGCGGCCTTGGCCGTCATGCACAGACCGCCCACCAGGGAGGGAACCACGTTGTCGGGGTGGCCCTCGATGTCGATCGCCAGTTCGAGCAGTTTCTCCTTGCTGAGCGGTTCACCCACCAGGGCATTCGCCCCCATCAGGCCGGCCACGATCGCCGTGGCGCTGCTGCCCAGGCCGCGGGCCGGCGGAACGGCCAGACGCACCCTGGCCTCCAGACCCACCGGCTCCTCGCCCGCCTCCCTCCACACCCGCTGGGCAGAGCGGTACACGAGGTTGTCCGGCCCCCCCCGCAGGTGGGCGCCCTCGCTGCCCTCGATGATCAGGTCGAAGCGATGGCTCCCCCCCTCCACGCAGCGCAGCTCGAACACGTTGTCGAGGTCGAGGGCCGCCCCGAGGCAGTCAAACCCCGGCCCGATGTTGGCCGTGGTGGCCGGCACATGAACCACAACACCCTGGCCAACCTTGGGCCGCACCATCTGCCATCTCCTATTGCTGCCAGTGTCTCAGCTTGCGGGTGCGGCGGCTGATCCCTCCAGCAGCGTTCGGGCCCTGCAGGCGGCGCTGAACTGGCCGATCGCCGGATCGGTGATCGCCGTGATCGGTAGGGTCTCCAGCACGGGCGCCAGCCGTCCCTTGGCCAGAAAGGCCTCCCTGAAGCTGGCCTGGCGCAGGGACCCGAGCAACTTGCCGGCGGTTCCCCCCGCCAGCCAGATGCCGCCTCTGCACAGGCAGGTGAGTGCCAGGTCGCCGACCACGCTGCCGTAGGCCCCGAGCCACAGCTCCAGCGCTTCCCACGCCAGTGCATCGCCGCTTTCTGCCGCCTCGGCCACGGCCGCCGGCAGGTCCGCCGGCGAGTTGCGCTGCAGGGGATGGCTGCCATCCCCATGCCGTTCCTGCAGCAGCCAGCGCGCCACGTGGCCCAGTCCGGTGCCGCTCACCACCCGTTCGATCGACAGGCGCTCCAAGCCCAGATCGGCCTGAAGCCAGCGCTTCAACCGCCATTCGGCCTCGCTGCGCGGAGCAAATTCGCCATGGGCCGCCTCACTGGCGAGGGCCACCAGGCCCTGGGGGGTGCGCAGGCCGTAGGCGACTCCCAGGCCGGTGCCGGCACCCAGCACCAGCAGCGTGCCGTCGGGATCCGCACAGCCTGGCCGCACCACAGCCTGCTGCTGCGGCTGCAGGTGCGGCAGCCCGTAGATCAGTACGGCGAAGTCGTTCACCAGGTCCACCTTGCAGCTGCCAATGCCGATCGCGGCCGCCAGGGCGTTCTGGTCAAGGAGCCAGGGCAGGTTGGTGAGCCTGGCCTTACCTCCCTGTACTGGGCCGGCCACCGCGAAGCAGGCGGCCGCCGGCTGGGCAACACCATCTGGCAGTCCTGCACTGGCGGTCTTGAGAAACCGTTTCACCATGGGGGTGAGGTCGTCCCAATCCGCCGAGCTGTAGCGCTCCTGGGCCAGCAGGCTCAACTCCTGGCCACTGCTCTCGTAAATGGCCAGCAGGGTCTTGGTGCCGCCGACGTCGCCGGCCAGGAGGGTGCTCATCAGCCCAGGGGCAGACCAGCAAGTCGATCCTGGTTCGCCTGAGCCGCCGATGCCACCAGATCGGGCACGGCCAGGCTGCCGAGGTCTCCCTCGCGGCGGCTGCGCAGGCTGACCTGGCCGCATTCGGCCTCCTTGGCGCCGATCACCGCCAGCACCGGGATCTTCATCTGCTCGCCGTTGCGGATCAGCTTGCCGAGGCGGTCGCCGGAGTGGTCGATGCTGGCGCGTACACCGGCCGCCTTCAGCTCACTCAGCACCTTCTCGGCGTAGGGGCGCACCTCATCGGTGACCGGCAGCAGGCGGATCTGCTCGGGAGCCAGCCAGAAGGGGAAATCGCCGGCGTAATTCTCGGTCATGATCCCGAAGAACCGCTCCAGGGAGCCGAAGATGGCGCGGTGAATCATGATCGGACGCTGCCGCGATCCATCGGCTGCCACATACTCGAGATTGAAGCGCTCGGGCAGGTTGAAATCGAGTTGGATCGTGGAGCATTGCCACATCCGGCCGATAGCATCTTCGATCTTGAGGTCGATCTTGGGGCCGTAGAAGGCGCCGCCCCCTTCGTCCACTTTGTAGGCCCAGCCCTTGCGGTCGAGGGCCTCAATCAGGCCCTGGGTGGCCAGCTCCCACACGGCGTCGTCGCCGATCGATTTCTCGGGCCGGGTGGAGAGGTTGATCTCGTAGCTGCGGAAATCGAAGGTGGAGAGGATCTGCTCGGTGAGATCGAGGATCGCCAAGATCTCATCGCTGATCTGCTCCGGCAGGCAGAACACGTGGGCGTCGTCCTGGGTGAAGCCGCGCACCCGCATCAGGCCATGCATCACTCCCGGGCGCTCATAGCGATAAACGGTGCCCAGCTCGGCCCAGCGGATCGGCAGCTCCCGATAGCTGCGCAGGGTGCTGGCGTAGGTGAGCACGTGGAACGGGCAGTTCATCGGCTTGAGCTGGTATTCCCGCTCATCCACCCGCATCGGCCCGAACATGCTCTCGGCATAGAAGTCGAGGTGGCCTGAGGTTTTCCACAGGCTGATGTCGGCCACGTGGGGTGTGTACAGCAGCTCGTAGCCCGCCTCGAAGTGCAGGTCCCGCCAGAGGTTCTCGATCAGCAGGCGCATGCGGGCGCCACGGGGGTGCCAGAACACCAGGCCGGCGCCGGCCTCGTCCTCGATCGAGAACAGGTCAAGGTCGGTGCCCAGCCGGCGGTGGTCGCGGCGCAGGGCCTCTTCCTTGCGGCGCTTGTGTTCCGCCAGCTGCTCTGGGGTCTCCCAGGCGGTGCCGTAGATGCGCTGCAGCTGCGCATTCTTCTCATCCCCGCGCCAGTAGGCACCGGCCACGCTCTCCAGCTCGAAGGCCTTGGCATTGAGCTCGCTGGTGTTGGCCACGTGGGGGCCGGCGCAGAGGTCCCACCACTCTTCCCCGAGGGTGTAGAGGGTGATGGGCTCGCTGATGCCCGCCAGGATCTCCAGCTTGTAGGGCTCGTTCTGGGCCTGGATCCGGCTTTCGGCCTCAGCGCGGCTCACCTCGAGGCGCTCCAGCGGCAGCTTTTTATTGATGATCCGGATCATCTCCTTCTTGATCGCCTTGAGGTCGGCCTCGGTGAAGGGATCGGGGCTGTCGAAGTCGTAGTAGAAGCCGCTCTCGGTCCAGGGGCCGATGGTCACCAGGGCCTTGGGAAACAGCTTCTGCACCGCCATGGCCATCACGTGGCTCATGGAGTGGCGGATGCGCAGCAGTTGCTCGCTCTCGCTGGTTCTGGGGAGGTGAATCGGAGCTGGGGTCTGGGCGCTCCCCTGGGCTCCGCCGCCGGCTTCTACCGAGTGCTGAGATGCCGTTGCGGCGGATGGGGACACTGGCTTACAAAGCAGAACGAAGGAAAACGATCCTACGCAGCCCTTCCTAGGCTGATCAGATGAGTGCCGCGCCATTGCCCGAGCATCCAGAGTCCGGTGCTGAACTGCTCAACCATCTGCTGGGCACATTGCTGGACGACTTCCGCGTCTGGTTCGAGCGCGGAGACACCCTGCTGGATTGTTGCCCTGATGCGGTGATGTCGGCTGACGAGCGCCAGCAGTTGCGGGAGGCGATTGCTGCGGCCAGCCGCGAGCTGGCAGCCGCCTCAGCCCTGTGCAACGCGACCACTTCGCCGGTGGCCCTCAGCCTGGAGACCCTGGCCCCCTGGCATCAGTTGGTGATGCGGCTGTGGGGGTTGTCGGCCCGGCTGCGGGCCCTGCAGGTGCCCCTGCCCCAGTTGCACTGGCCGGAGCCCCCGGCCTTCCCTGGCTGAGTGACCCTGGGGAGAAGCGCCGCATCAACTGGCGTTGCCGCATCAACTGGCGTTGCCGCTCAGCTGGCGTTGCGGTGGCGAACCAGGGAGGATTGGTAGAAGCTGATCAGCTCCTGGCGCTGTTTCACCGGCTGGCCGTAGTAGCTGCCGCCGTGATGGGCCGGCAGGGAGGCCCATTCGGGAGCGAGCCGGGCCAGCACGTCCGCCGTGAGGCCGTTGCGGTCAAACAGGTTGAGGGCACCGCGCCGCTGGATCAGGTGCAGGGCTGCCTGATCCTGGTTGTGGGGTTCGAAGCTGGTGAGTCCTAGCTGGCGGGCCACCCCGTGCCAGGTGTCCGGCAGGAACTGATAGGCCCCGGCGGCGGCACTGGTGTAGCGGCGGCGCACCACGACCTCCGGATGACGGTTGAGCGTCTCCACCAGGCTGCCGCCGTAGAGCATGCGATAGCCGTCAGGCCTGCCCCCGGTCCAGGTGCCCTCGGCATAGCGGATGGTGTCGAGCAGTGCCCGGCGTTCGGCCGTGAGGGTGTAAGGGCCCGGCTCGGCCTGCCGGACGCTCACGGCAGGAGCGGGTTCCGGCAGGCGCAGTTCAAAGGCCGGCCGGGACACGGCGGTGGCTGCCATGGGGATCGGCAGAACAGCACTCAGGCCAAGAACCGTGAGGCGGGTGATCAGCGGGCTAGTCAGATGGGCGATCGGTGACGCGCTGTGACCCTGCTGGCAGGAGGTGGCTCCCGGCCACCCCTAGAGCGGGGGGGTGGACAAATGGGGTGGAGTGTGTTCGCGCCGGCTGGCTCGCGCCTGGTCTCGCCTGAGATGCCTGTGCCGGCCCGAGGCAAATAGGTGTTTTCACCCAGGGGACCCTGTCAGGGTTCCCTGGGTGCCAGGGGTCCCATTCATCAGGTCCGCTGATTGATCCCGAAGAGATTGTTAAGCGTGCGTGGGACCCTTCGGCGGCACTCAGGCATCAACTGTCAGGAAACCAAGGCAGGTGCGCACCCGCCCCAGGGTGGCCTCGGCCACGGCGGTGGCCCGTTCCCGCCCCTGCTGCAGCACGGCCTTCAGCGCTCCCGGGTCCTGGCGCAGCTCCCGATAGCGCTCCTGCAGCGGGCGCAGGGCTTCCACCGTGGCCTCGGCCAGCAGGGGCTTGAACTGGCCCCAGCCCATCTGGGCGCAGTCCCTGGCCGCCGCCTCCCGTCCCACTCCGGAGAGGATGGCGTAAAGCCCGAGCAGATTGTCGGCCTCAGGGCGCTCGGGATTGCCGAATTCCAGCCCCAGGGTCGGGTCGGTCTTGGCCCGCTTGATCTTCCTGGTGATCAGCTCGGGCGGGTCAAGCAGGTTGATGCGCGAGCCCTCGTTGGGATCGCTCTTGCTCATCTTGCTGCTGCCATCGGTGAGGCTCATCACCCGGGCGCCCTCCCGCAGAATCAGGGGCTCGGGCACCTTGAGGATCGCTTCCGGCTCGCCATCGGCACCCCTGCGGCCGAAGCGGGCGTTGATGCGCTGCTGGGCGATGTCACGGGCCAGCTCCAGGTGCTGCTTCTGGTCCTCCCCCACCGGCACCCTGTCGGCGTCATAAAGAAGGATGTCGGCGGCCATCAGCACCGGGTAGTCGAGCAGGCCCACCGACACCTGGTCGCCCTGTTTGATCGCCTTCTCCTTGAACTGGATCATCCGCTCCAGCCAGTTGAGCGGCGTCACGCAATTCAGCAGCCAGGCCAGTTCGCTGTGGGCACTCACCTGGCTCTGCACGAACACGGTGGAGCGCTGCGGGTCGATGCCGCAGGCCAGGTACAGCGCCGCCGTGGAGAGGGTGTCCTCGGCGAGCAGCTCGGGACGGTGGGGCACCGTGATCGCATGCAGGTCCACCACGCAGAAAAAGGTGTCGTGGCTGTCCTGCAGATCCACCCAGTTGCGGATGGCCCCGAGCCAGTTGCCCAGGTGCAGAGCGCCGGTGGGCTGGACGCCGGAAAGGACCCGGGGCTTGGGCATCGGCCTGTGCTCAGCTCTCGGCGGTGGTGGCGTCGGCTGCGGGCTGGTCTGCCGCCGCCTGTTCCGTGGCCGATCCCTCGGCCACCGCGGCTTCGCTGGTCTCGGCAGTGGCTTCGCCGCTCAGGTCTGCCCCCTCAGCGGCTGCTTCGACAGGGGTGGACTCATCGGCCTCGGCGGGGGCAGCTGCGGGGGGGCGGGACGGCCTGGCAAAAGGATCTACCCGGGGGGCCCGCTCCGCGGCAGCGCGGCGCGGCCGCTCACTGCCGTCGGGGCGAGGGGGGCGGCCGCCCTCCCTGTTGCCGGCCTGGGCACGCTGCTGCTCCACCAGCTCGTCCAGCTTGCCCTCCTCCAGCATCTGGCCGAGGGTGCGCACGCAGAAACCAAGCACCGCCACCGTGGAGCGCAGGCGGAGCGCCTCCTGCAGGGCCCGGGCCGAGCGCATCTCGTTGTCGCTCAGGCGGATGCGGAAGCCACCGGGTTCGCGGTTGCCACCACCGCGGGCGCCCTGGGATGGTGTTGTGCTCGTCTCGTCGGCCATGACGGCAACCTGGGTATCAGGCGCAAGTGTGCCGCATCGACAGCCAGGTTCCACGCAACCACAGCAGCCGGTGTGGATCCCGGGTTCCAGCCCGGCCCAGCACCAGCAGCGGCAGGCGCCGCTCCCCCTGTCCCTCCAGCTGCTCGCGGTAGCTGGAGACCAGCTCGAGGTAGCGGTTGAGAGTCCAGTCGCCCGGATCCCGTTCCCGTTGCTGCCAGTGGCGCCGCAGCGCCTGCTGACAGGCCTCGCTGCCGAACTCCTGCCAGCAGAGACACTCGGCCTGCCAGCTGGTCTGGCCCCGTGCCAGCCAGTCGCGGTAGCGCACCAGTTCGGGCGCTTCACCGCTGGCGTCCGGGGGCAGGGTCGCCGCGAACTGGGCCACGGGTACGCGGCGCAGGCGCAGCCAGCAGCGCTCAAGCAGCGCCACGGGCAGGGCGCCGGACCAGCCGTCGGCGGCGCTGAGCTCTGCCTGCCAACCGTGCAACAGCTGCCATTGGCGAGGCGTGAGGCCCGTCAGAATCGACGTCCCTTCCAGGGCATGCCTCGTGTGCTCAGCCATCGCCTGCCCCAATGCACAGGGTGTGGCCTGCCTGCACCTGGTGTTGGCCATGCACCCAGCAATGCTGCGGTGCGCCTCGTGCAGCGAGCCGCTCGTCCACCTGGAGGCTGATCCGCTGGGCGGGCCTGGCCACGGCGCATCCAAAACTATTTCATTGCCAACCTATCGACTCTTGGCCTGGTCCGGCCCCGGGGTGCTGAGCTAAAGAGACGGAGACCGCACCGAGGGCGTTGACCTCCCCGCCGCAGCCCGCCAGCACCCCTGCCACCCCGTCCCGCGGCGATCAGCTGTGGCGCCGTCTCTGGCCCATGGCCGCCGCGGCCGTGGGTGGGGGAGTGGTGCTGGAAGGGCTCGGCCAGGTGCTGCATGTGCCCGTGCTGGCAGCCTCCACCGCCACCGCGGGCCTGCTGCTGCTCAGGGGCTGGTCCAGGACGGGCGGCCGCTCCAGCGGCCTGGGGGCCACCAGCAGCGCGGGCTGGCTGCATCGGCTGGAGCGCCTGCAGCAGCAGTTTGAGCAGCTCGATCCGGATGGGGCCGCCAGCAGCCGGCGCTGCGTCGAGTTGGAGCAGCTGCGGGCCCAGCTGGAGCGTCCCGGACTGCATCTGGGCCTGGTGGGTGCCTGTCCGGAGGAGCCCTCCTGGCGCGCCCAGGTGGCGGCCAGCCTGCGCGGACCTGCAGCCCTCAGCCTGCACTGGAGTCGCCCCCTGCCGCCGGCGACGCAGCAATGGAGCTGGCCGGAGCCCTTCGCCAGCTGCGACATCCTTCTCTATGGGCTGAAGCCACCCCTGCTGGCGGCCGACCTGCGCTGGATCCAGGCGGTGCCCGCCGGCCAGCCCCTCGTGTTGCTGGTGGAGGTGCCCAGCCAGGAGTCCGGGGCCGCCGTGGCCGCCGAGTTGCGGGCCCAGTTGCCCACGGCCCACCCCGTGGAGCTGCTGTGCTGGCACGACGTGGCCGCCCTGGGCTCCCAGCTGTCTGGCCTGGGGGCGCGCTGGGCGGGGGAGGCCGCCAACCTGCGCAGCCAGCGGCAGCAGCGCTGCCTGGCGGCCCTGCACAGTCGCTGGCAGGGACAGCTGGAGGGGCTGCGCAGGGGCCGGTTCCAGCAGTTGCAGCAGCGCACCCAGTGGCTCGTGGCCGCCGGGGTGGTGGCTGCACCCCTGCCCAGCCTGGATCTGCTGGTGCTGGCGGTGGCCAATGGCTTGATGGTGAAGGAGATGGCCCGGCTCTGGGACTGCCCCTGGGGCGCCGAACAGCTGCAGGCCACGGCGGTGGAACTGGCCCGGGCCGCCCTCACCCTGGGGGTGGTGGAGTGGAGCAGCCAGGCCCTGGCCGGGGTGGTGAAGTGGCACGGCCCCACCTGGCTGCTGGGCAGCGCGGTGCAGGCCCTCAGTGCCGCCTATCTCACCCGGGTGGTGGGCCGCGCCCTGGCCGATACCCTGGCCCGCTCGGTGGGCGTGGCCGACCCCGACCTGGAGCGCATCCGGCGGGAGGCACCCCTGCTGGTGGCGCAGGCGGCGGAGGCGGAGAAGCTGGATTGGCCGGCGTTTCTGCGCCAGGGCCGCCAGTGGTTGGCCGAGCAGGCCCGGGCCAGCCAGCCAGGCCCCCTCAAGGCAGTTTGAACGTGTGTAACGCAGTTGCTTGAAGCGGAGTAACGCAACTGGGCGATTGATTGCGTCCCCTGGTGATCAGCGGGGGCGTGATTAGCTTTTATTGACCACAGCCCTGCTGGCTGTGGCTGTTCTCATCGTCTTTCCACCTCATTTCTGCACTGAGGTCTGTGCCATGACCACTGCCATCCGCAGCGGCACGAGCAGCAACTGGCAGAACTTCTGCCAGTGGGTCACCTCCACCAACAACCGCCTCTATGTGGGCTGGTTCGGGGTGTTGATGATCCCCTGCCTGCTGGCCGCCACGATCTGCTTCATCATTGCCTTCATCGCCGCCCCGCCGGTCGACATCGACGGCATCCGCGAACCGGTTGCCGGCTCGTTCATCTACGGCAACAACATCATCTCCGGTGCTGTTGTGCCCTCCAGCAACGCCATCGGCCTGCACTTCTATCCGATCTGGGAAGCGGCCTCCCTGGATGAGTGGCTCTACAACGGCGGCCCTTATCAATTGGTGGTGTTCCACTTCCTGATTGGCATCTCCGCCTACATGGGCCGCCAGTGGGAGCTCAGCTACCGCCTGGGCATGCGCCCCTGGATCTGCGTGGCCTACAGCGCGCCGCTCTCGGCCGCCTTCGCCGTGTTCCTGATCTACCCCTTCGGCCAGGGCTCCTTCTCCGACGGCATGCCCCTCGGCATCAGCGGCACCTTCAACTTCA
>JBBASN010000011.1:0-1941 GCA_040399225.1 Prochlorococcaceae cyanobacterium
TCAACCTGCGCGCCTACGACTTCGTGTCGCAGGAGATCCGCGCCGCTGAGGACCCCGAATTTGAAACCTTCTACACCAAGAACATCTTGTTGAATGAAGGTCTGCGTGCCTGGATGGCACCGGCTGACCAGCCGCACGAAAACTTCGTCTTCCCTGAGGAAGTTCTTCCCCGCGGCAACGCCCTCTGATCGCGCTTCTCTGCCCGATCCGTTCATCCTCCAGTTCGCCTTCAAGCGCCCCACTCGGGGCGCTTTTTCATGGCCCCACCGCGGCGCCGGCGATCCGCTGCCAGAAGCTGCGCTCCGCAGCCTCCTGTCTGGCATTGGCTTCCCGCAGGAAAGGAGCGAGAGCAGCCAGGTTCAACATCCAGTGGTTCAGGGCGCGCAGCGGCCAGCGCAGGGGCCGCTCGAAGTCCACGAACAGCACCACCCGGAAGCCGTCGGTGTCGTTCCACACCTGGTGGTTGTAGGTGTCGTCGAAAACCAGGCAGCGACCTTCCTGCCAGGTGTGAATCTGATCGGCGATGCGGATGCGGCATCGCTCCCGCGGTTCCGGCACCATCAGGGCCAGGTGCAGGCGCAGCACCCCGGCCCAGGCCCCCCGGTGCGGCGGGATCTGCTTGTGGGGCGACAGGATCGAGAAGAAGGCGGTGGTGCAGCCGGGAATGGCCCTGAGCACGCGCATCGTTTCCGGGCAGCGGCGGGCGTTCTCCGAGCAGTTCATGCCCACCCCCTTGAGAAAGAAGGTCTTCCAGTTGTCGTCTTTCTGGATGCTGCCCACCTCCCGCAGGATGTCCTGGAAGTTGGGCATGGCCTCCCGGTATGCCATCACCGCATCCAGCTCACGGCGCACCGCCTGCCAGTTGGCTTCCACTTCGCCGATCCAGCCGAACTGGTCCGCCGCAAACACCGGCCGATCCCCGTGCAGCGCAAAGTGACAAACCAGGCTTTCCAGCGCGCCGTGGATCCAGCGGCGGATCCGGGCCCTGCGGCTGCGGGCGGGAAAGGTCCAGTGCCGCCTGGCCAGATCCTGCTGGCGGTCGTCGGGACCGAGTCGGGGTGCACCGGGGGGCAAGGGCCTGCTGTCTGCGATCAATGCTGAGCGTATGCAGGCCCCAGGCGGGCGGTCCGGCGCCGCCACCCCTAGGATTACCACGTTCTGTCAGCAGTGACGTGGAGTCCGGTCCAGTGCCGGCCTCCGAACACGTTGCCGGCTGGCCAAATCCCCAAAGGAGGAGGTGTCCATGCAATCCAGTTGTTTCACCAAGGGTCTGCTGATCGCGGAGAACGCCGGCTGATTTCGGCACCTCAACCCTGATCAAACGGTTCCGCGCTCACCGCGGACCCGGCGAGAGCCCCCGATGGTCTGGATCTCCACCCGGAGACTTGGCCAACGGGGGCATCGCTTTGGCAGCCACCCGATCTCCCCCGGGTTCGCCCGCTGACAGCGAGCTCCAGTGCACGCCGCACGGGCCATTGTGCGCTCTGGCACAGGGGGGCTGGAGCTTCGGGTGCTAGGCCCTGAAACTGTGTTCCGGCGCATTGCGCCTATCCGTGTGAGGAACACCCCCATGAAACTCTTCCAGCAACTGCTGGTGGCTCCTGCGGCCCTTGGCCTGCTGGCCCCTGTGGCCGCCACCGCCGCCGAAGTCAACTTGACCGGCGTCAACCAGTACTCCACCGAGGAGCAGGTCACCAGCATCTCCCAGTTCTCGGACGTCCGTCCCACCGACTGGGCCTACCAGGCTCTCTCCAACCTGATTGAGCGCTACGGCTGCGTCGCCGGCTACCCCGACGGCACTTACCGCGGCCAGAAGGCCATGACCCGCTTCGAGGCCGCCGCTCTGCTTAACGCCTGTCTCGACCGCGTCACCGAAGTGACCGACGAGCTCAAGCGCCTGATGGCCGAGTTCGAGAAGGAACTCGCCATCCTCAAGGGCCG
>JBBASN010000011.1:2041-33727 GCA_040399225.1 Prochlorococcaceae cyanobacterium
AGCTCAAGCGCCTGATGGCCGAGTTCGAGAAGGAACTCGCCATCCTCAAGGGCCGCGTGGATGGCATCGAGGCCAAGGTGAAAGAACTGGAAGCAAACCAGTTTTCCACCACCACCAAGCTGAGTGGTATCGCCACCATGACCCTGGGCGGGGCTGGTAACACCACCGCAGGTGACAAGGTCACGTCCAACTACGACGTTCGTCTGATCTTCGACACCAGCTTCACCGGTGAGGACCTCCTGCGCACCACCCTGCGTGCGGGCAACTTTGCCAGCTCCCCGTTTGGTTTCCGCGGCAACCCTCTCGCTGGGATGGAAGTGGCTTTTGAAGAGCCCTCCGGCCCCAACTCGGTTGGTATCAACCGCCTCTACTACCAGTTCCCCGTTGCCGACGGCTTCAAGGTCACCTTCGGTGCAAGGGTTCGTCAGGACGACATGCTGGCCATCTGGCCCAGCGTGTACCCCGCTGACTCCATCCTTGATCTCTTCACCTACGCGGGTTCCCCCAACACCTATCCCCTCACCCTGGGCGCTGGTGCTGGTGTGTCCTGGACGTCCGGCGGCTTCAGCCTGAGTGCTCTGTACATGTCCCGTGGCGCTGCCGCGAGCGACTCCACTGAGGGTCTTGGCACGGGCATCACCACCACCGTTCAGGCCGGCTACACCGGGGAGAACTGGGGAGCTGCCCTGGCTTACACCTACAACGACGCCAGTACCGCCAACACCTTCCAGTTCGCGTCACGCCTGCCTGGCTCACTCGCCGGCTCCAGCAACAACGTTGGCCTGGCTGGCTACTGGCAGCCTGCTGATAGCGGCTGGGTTCCTTCGATCAGTGCCGGCTTCGGCTACGCTGACTTCCAGCGCAGCGCCTGGAACTGGTACACGGGCCTGCAGTGGAGCGACATGTTCCTGGAGGGCAATGCCCTGGGCTTCGCCATCGGCTCCAACGGCTACGACGGTGGCGGTGCTAACCATTCCCCCGGCATTGGTCTGGAACTCTGGTACAAGTTCCAAGTTACCGACAACATCAGCGTGACTCCCGCCTTCTTCTGGGTGGAGAATGACGTCAGGGGTAGCAGCGACATCATTGGTGGTGTCGTCAAGACCACCTTCAAGTTCTGATTCATCGGTACCGAATACCTGGCAGTTTTTCGGAGCTTTCAGGTATTCCCTTTGTTGGTTGCATCAGATCTGTTCACTCCCCACACCTCCGCATTGCGGAAACCCCGGCTCTGGCCGGGGTTTTTTGTTGCGTTGTTCTCCTAGCCTGGTGCCCTTGGCGCGGTTCCAGACTGGTTTGTCCTCCCCCTGCCCGGATTCCGTCCCCACCGATCCCTATCTGGTGCTGGGGGTGAATCCTCAGGCCAGCCATGGGGAGATCAAGGCGGCTTACCGGGCGCTGGTGAAGCGGCACCATCCCGATGCCGGTGGCGATGTGGCCACCATGCTCGCCGTGAATGCTGCCTGGGAGGTGCTCGGCGATCGGCAGCAGCGCCATCGCTTGGATCAGGTGCGGGGCGGTGATCCACAGCGGGGTCCCTCCTCTGCGGCCCCAGGGCGCTCCGTGACCAAAGCGGCCACCAGGGCTGCTGCAGCCGGTGATGAGGAGGTGGCCCACTGGCTTCAGCAGGTCTATGGGCCGGTGGATCGCTTGCTGGGACAGGTGGTGAATCCCTTCCCCGCCCAGTTGCGGGCCCTGGCGGCTGATCCGTACGACGACACCTTGATGGAGGCCTTCTGCGGGTTCCTGGAGCAGTCCCAGGCCCGACTGGCCCGGGCGGAGACGCTCTACCGCTCCCTGGCCTCTCCGCCTGAGTTGCAGGTTCTCAGTCTTGATCTTTACCACACCCTCAGCCAGATCAAGGACGCCCTCCTCGATCTGGAGCGCTTCACGATGGGCTATGTGGATTCCTACCTGCGCGACGGGCGGGAGCTGCTGCGCCAGGCCCGCAGCCGGCGCAGCCAGCTCCAGCAGCGCTGCCGCCAGCTGCGGGCCTGAGGGGCCCCGCTCAAGTTCAGCCCGGGAAGGGCTCCAGCTGGTCGAGTCGCAGCCACACATCCGGCACCGGCCGGCGCCAGCGCAGCTGGGCGTAGTCGCCCTTCAGCTGCAGCACTTCCCCGGGGCCCTCAAAGATGTAGTCAGGAGCCTGGGCATCGCTGGCCCCGGCTTCGATGCTGCCCTGGAAGCGCTGGCGGTTCACCCGCACCAGGCTGCCCTTCTTCGGCGGGGATACGGCGGCGGTGCTGGGGGCGTCTGGAGCCATGGCGGACGGCAACGGGCGGCAGAAGTGTGGCCAGGCTAGGGCGCCTTGATCGGCCGAGGGTTCTAGCCTCCAGCAATCTCGGGGTGAACTGGGCGTGCGGCTGTTGCTTCTGGGCTGTTCCGGATTCGTGGGCCGCGAGCTGGTGCCCTTCCTGCTGGAACTGGGCCACCACCTCACCGTGGTGAGCCGTCAGGCCGATCCCTTCCCTGCCCTCAGCGGCGATCGTCTGGCCTGGTTGCAGCTCGATCCCTCCATGGCCGACAGCTGGAGGCAGGTGGGCCTGCTTCAGGCCCTGGCGGCGGCGGAGGGGGTGGTGAACCTGGCGGGCGAGCCGATCGCCGAGAAGCGCTGGACTGCCGCCCAGCGCCAGCTGCTGCTCCGCAGCCGGCTGGACACCACGGCCCAGCTGGTGCAGGCCATGGCCCAGCTCGATACCCCGCCGGCGGTGCTGGTGAACGCCTCGGCTGTGGGCTTCTACGGCACCAGTGAAACCGGCAGCTTCAGCGAGACCAGCCCTCCGGGCAGCGACCTGCTGGCTGAGATCTGTCAGCGCTGGGAGGAGGCCGCAACCCGCCGGCCCGCTGCCTGTCGGCTGGTGATCCTGCGCATCGGCATCGTGCTGGGGCCGGACGGTGGCGCCCTGAGCAAGATGCTTCCGGTATTCCGCATGGGCTTCGGGGGGCCCCTGGGCAATGGCCGCCAGTGGATGAGCTGGATCCATCGCCACGACCTCTGCCGTCTGATCGGCCGCGCCCTGGAGGATCCGGCGATGGCCGGCGTCTACAACGCCGTGGCCCCCCAGCCGGTCACGATGGCTGGGTTCACGGCCGAGCTGGGGCGCACCCTGGGCCGGCCCAACCTGCTGCCCGTGCCGGGCCCGTTGCTGCAGGTGCTGCTGGGGGATGGCGCCAAGGTGGTGCTCGAGGGCCAGCGGGTGGAACCGCAGCGGCTGCACGAGCTGGGGTTCCAGTTTCAGTACCCAGACCTCAGCGCTGCCCTCGCCGCTGCCACCAGCCCAGGGCGCCGCTGATCAGGGCGGCGGCCATCAGCAGGCCGATCGCCGGCGTGAACAGGGGCTCCCACAGCCGCTGGAACAGGTTGAGCGGACCCTCGATCTTCTGGCTGTGACACACCACGGCCACCGCGAACAACAGGGCCCCGGCAATCACCAGGAACACGTCGATCACCAGCAGGAGATCGATCACTCCCTTCAACCGCTGCGGGAGCGGCAGGGTCTGGGCGTCGGCCTCAGCCATCGAGCCAGGCCCGCACTTTCTCCATCGCAGCCCAGCCCGGGCGGCGGCGCAGCCCGTCGGCCATCGACTCCTGCAGTTCACCGGCCAATTCGGGAGCCATCACCATCACCCGCTGCACGATCTCGATGTGCTCACGCACTCCCTTGGCTCCGGTCTCCAGCATCGCCAAGCTGAGATTCACCCTGGCCTGGGGGTCCTGGGGGTTCAGTTTCACGGCCATGCGCGCCGCCCGCAGGGCCTCGAGCGGCTGCCCGTCCAGGAGCTGCAGCCAGGCCAGACAGGTCCAGCCGGCCGACTGGCGGGGGGCCTGCTGGGTGATCGCCAGGAAGTCGGCGATCAGCTCGCCGGCCGGGGCGCCGGCGTTGTAGCGGCTGATGGCCTGATCAAACAACGAGCCTTCGCCCCCTTCGCCACTGGCATCGCCGGGGCTGCTGGACTGGTTGCCCGCTGGGGCTGTGGTGGTGGCTGTGCTGTCGGTCACGGCGTGCGGAGGGGAAGGCTGGTCGTGCCCTCAGATTGCCATCCGGTCCGGGCTCAGACCGCGAAGGAGCTGCCGCAGCCGCAGGTCTGGGAGGCGTTGGGATTGGTGAAGTTGAAGCCGCCGCCGATCAGGGCGCTGGAGAAATCCAGCTGCATGCCATAGATGTAGAGGAGGCTCTTGGGGTCGCACACCACCTCAAAGCTGGGGGCCCCGGCGGGCTCATAGGTGTAGCGCTCGTCATCGGCCTGGATCCCCTCGGATTCGATGAAATCCATCGTGTAGCTCATGCCGCTGCAGCCGCCCGAGCGCACGCCCACCCGCAGCACCTTGCCCGCACCCTGC
This sequence comes from Prochlorococcaceae cyanobacterium, assembly GCA_040399225.1. Taxonomy (GTDB): domain Bacteria; phylum Cyanobacteriota; class Cyanobacteriia; order PCC-6307; family Cyanobiaceae; genus NIES-981. The sequence goes on from JBBASN010000011.1 coordinate 6,384, forward strand.
TGATGCATCAAGGCCGCCAGCTGTTTCATCGCTGGCTCGGTGATCTGGATGCCCTTGCCATCCCGGGCGGTGTGGGCGGGGGCCGGGGAGAGGGTGTCGATGCTCATGGCCGTGGGGATGGGCGAAACGCGCCTGTTGGCACCACTGTATGGAGCCCGGTGCGGGGTTGCCTGATCCTTGCTGGACTGCCGGCGAGCCCCTGCCGGCAGGGCCGGCTCCATAGAGTCGTGCCCGAACAGCTGGAGCAAGCAGGGTGCGGGTCGCCATCGTGGGAGCTGGACTGGCCGGACTGGCGGCGGCGGTGGACCTGGTCGACGCCGGTCACCAGGTGGACCTCTACGAGGCCCGGCCCTTCATGGGCGGCAAGGTGGGCAGCTGGGTGGATGAGGGAGGCAACCACATCGAGATGGGGCTGCACGTGTTCTTCTTCAACTACGCCAACCTGTTCGCCCTGCTGCGCAAGGTGGGAGCCTTTGAGAACCTGCTCCCCAAGGATCACACCCACCTGTTCGTGAACACGGGCGGTGATCTGCGCGAGCTCGATTTCCGCTTCGCCCTCGGGGCCCCCTTCAACGGCCTCAAGGCCTTCTTCACCACCCCCCAGCTCGACTGGATCGACAAGCTGCGCAACGCCCTGGCCCTGGGCACCAGCCCGATCGTGCGCGGCCTGGTGGACTACGAGGGGGCGATGAAGACGATCCGGGCCCTGGATCGCATCAGCTTCCAGGAGTGGTTCGTGGGTCACGGCGGCAGCGAGCAGAGCATCAGGCGGATGTGGAATCCGATCGCCTACGCCCTCGGCTTCATCGACTGCGAGGCGATCTCGGCCCGCTGCATGCTCACCATCTTCATGATGTTTGCAGCGAAAACCGAGGCCTCCAAGCTCAACCTGCTCAAGGGCTCCCCGCACCGCTGGCTCACCGGCCCGATCCTCGACTACATCACTGAGCGCGGCGGCCAGCTGCACCTGCGCCACCGCGTCAGCACTGTGCTGTTCGAGGAGGGCGCCCCCGGAGACGATGGCCAGCCCGCCACCCTGGTGAGCGGCCTCAAACTCGGCACTCCCGAGGGCGAGATCACCGTGCAGGCCGACACCTACCTGGCCGCCTGCGATGTGCCTGGCATCCAGCGGATGGTCCCGGCTGCCTGGCGCCGCTGGCCCCTGTTCGACCACATCTACAAGCTCGAAGCGGTGCCGGTGGCCACCGTGCAGCTGCGCTACGACGGCTGGGTCACCGAGCTGGGTGACACCCCCTCTGCCCAAGCCGCCCGCACCGATGTGGACCGCCCGGCCGGTCTCGACAACCTGCTGTACACGGCTGATGCCGACTTCAGCTGCTTCGCCGATCTGGCCCTGGCCAGCCCCGAGGACTACCGCCAGGAGGGGCTGGGTTCGCTGCTGCAGTGCGTGCTCACCCCCGGCGATCCCTGGATCCCCAAGAAAACCGAGGAGATCGTGGCCCACACCGACGCCCAGGTGAGGGCCCTGTTCCCATCGGCGGCCGGCCTGACACTGGTGTGGAGCAATGTGGTGAAGCTGGCCCAGTCGCTCTACCGCGAGGCCCCCGGGATGGAGCCCTACCGGCCTGATCAGCGCACGCCTGTAGCCAATTTCTTCCTGGCCGGCAGCTACACCAGGCAGGACTACATCGACTCGATGGAGGGCGCCACCATGAGTGGCCGGCTGGCGGCGGCTGCCATCCTGGGCAGGCAGGCCCAGCTTGCCAGCAACGCCGCGGTCGCCGATCCGGTTCCCCTCTCTTCCACCTGAACACCATGGGCCGTTGGCTCGAGCACAGCGTCACCTCTGAGATCAACGCCCCCGTGGAGCAGGTGTGGGCGGTGTGGAGCGACCTGGAGGCCATGCCGCGCTGGATGCGCTGGATCGAGTCGGTGGTCACCGAACCCGGCAACCCCGATCTCACCGACTGGACCCTGGCGGCCCAGGGCTTCCGTTTTCATTGGAAGGCCCGCATCACCCAGCGGGTGGAGGCCCAGCAGCTCCACTGGGAATCGGTGGGCGGACTGCCCACCAAGGGCGCCGTGCGCTTCTATCCCCAGGTCGATGGGCGCACCGCCGTGAAGCTCAGCGTCAGCTATGAGCTGCCGGGGGTCTTGGCACCGTTGATGGAACCCAGCATTCTGGGGGGCATTGTGACCAAGGAGCTGCAGGCCAACCTTGACCGCTTTCGTGACCTGGTTGAAGACATCTATCGCTAGGTCTGGCAGCGCTGGCTCAGGCAGGGCTAGGTCTGGCCTGCCTGGGGCCGTCCCCCTTGCGCTGGCCCTGCTGGCGACGGGCTGTGGTCTGATCGGCCGCTCCCCCAAGGCGGAGCTGCCGCCAGGTCCACCGCCCGAGCCCGCTGAGGCGGAGGCTGCGCCTCCCCCCCTGGCTGGCCTCACGCCCTTGCCCACTGCCAATGCGTTGCTGGCTTCCGTCGCGATCGGACGGGAGGATCCCCTTGCCCCCCAGGCGCCCGTACCCAGGAGTGCTGGATCGGCATCCCGGCCGACGGGAGCCCAGACGCCCCCCGGGACCGCCAACCAGCCGTCTGCAGGCTCACCAGGCTCCGCTGGGGGGGCATCACCAGCCACCCGTCCGGCAGCCCCTGCCCGGCTGGAGCTTCCCGACAACTTCCGCTTCAGCGGCGTGCTGCGGGCTGGCTCCACCCCCCAGGCCTTCGTGGAGGTCGGCGATCAGAGCGGGCCGGTCTGCCCCGGGGCCGATGGCTCCTGCCCCGCATCGGGCCTGCCCACGGTGCTCCCCAGGGGTTGGGGCGTGGCCGCCATCGATGTGGAGCGGGGCCGCCTCACCCTGCGCAAGGGCAGCCGTACGGTCACGACCCAGCTCTGAGCGGGCGGTCTCGCAGGATCTCCCTGCAGGCCTGCAGCAGTCCGTCGAGGTCAAAGGGGTTGGCTTCAGCATCCACCCGTCCCAGCTCCTGGCGGCAGCGCTCACTGGTCTGCGGCCCGATCGACACAATCGCCAGCCCCTCCAGTTTGCGGTGCCAGTTGTCGCCGAAGGCCTCCTGCAGCAGCCGTGCTGTATGGCTCACGGTCTTGCCACTGCTGAAGGTGATGGCATCAAGCTGTCCTTGCTCCAGGGCCGCGAGGGTCGCGCTGGGCAGGCCTCGCGGGCAGCGGGTCTCGTAGGCGGGCACCTCCACCACGCGGGAGCCAGCGGCGGCGAAGGCCTCGGCCAGGAGGGTGCGCCCACCGCTCTGCACCCGTGGCAGCAGCAGCCGCAATCCCCAGCCGGATACCGGGAAGTGCTCTACCAGGCTGTCGGCCACGAAGGCGGGCGGGACAAAGTCGGCCGGAGCACCCAGCTCCTCCAGTAACTGGGCCGTCTTGCGGCCCACGGCCGCCAGGCGCACCCCTGCCGGCCGTCGCGCCAGGCTGCTGCCGCGCCGCCGCAACCGTTGGTCCACGGCCTCCACGCCGTTGCTGCTGGAGAACACCAGCCAGTGGAAGTCCGCCAGCTCCTCAAGGGCATCGTCCAGGGGGCCCCAGCTGTCCGGGGCGGTCACCACCAGTGCCGGCAGGTCCAGCACCTCAGCTCCGGCGGCGGTGAACAGCGCCCGGGCCGCCCCCAGCTGTTGCTCAGCCCGGGTGATCGCCACCCGGCGACCGCTCAGGGGTAGGGGCTCTGGCAGGGGATGGCTGGTCATGGAGCGCTGGCGGAGCGGCGGGGCGGTTGGCAGCTGCTGGCGGATGGGCCTGGGGCGGGGGATGGATCAGGCGTCGAGCTTCACCAGGGCCTCCACCTGCTGGCGCAGGGCCCGGGCCTCGGCGGGCAGGCCCTGGTGCTCCAACAGCAGAATGGCCTGGCGGAAGCCGGCGCGGGCACCACCGATATCTCCAGCCAGCAGCAGGGCCGCCGCCAGATTGCGGTGCAGGTCGGCCTGCTCCGGCTCGAGGCTGAGGGCCTGCCGATAGGCGGCGATGGCCGCGCCCAGCTGCCCCCGGCGCCGCTCCACCAGCCCCAGGCTGGCCCGGCCGAGGGCAAGTTCCGGCGCGGCCGCGCTGGCCTGGCTGCAGAGGTCGGCCGCCTCCGCCAGGAGCTGCTGCTGCTCCGCGGCAGGGGCGGACCCGGCCGCCTGTTCCAGCAGCAGCCCCGCCAGGTTGAGCCCCGCCGCCAGGGTGACCCGTGGCGCCAGGGGCAGGGTCAGTGCCTGGCGGTAGAGGCTGGCGGACAGGGCAGGGTCGCGGGGCGCTTCGGCCAGGGCCAGGTGCAGCAGCAGTTCAAAGCGTTCCGCCAGGGCTTCTGCGCCGCAGTTCTCCAGGCCAAGGCGCAGCAGGGCGCGGCCTCGCTCCAGCTCCCCTGTGCTCACCAGCAGGCTGCCCAGCTTGGCGCAGGCGTAGGAGTTTCCCGGGTGGCGCTCCAGGTCGGCTTCCATCGCCTGGCGCAGCCGGGCCGCCTTGTCACTGGCCTGCAGCAGCTCCGGCCGGTAGCCGTCGTGGTCCAGGGCGGGGACGTCGCAATCGGCGATCCGCCAGTGCGCTTCCCGCTCCAGCAGGGCCAGCACGCTGTCGTCGATCATCGCGTGATAGGGCCGGCTCCAGCGGATGGCCGGGTGGCGGCGAAACAGACGGCTCACCCGCGAGTAGGGCGACTGGCGGGCCCCCCGTTCCAGGCGCAGCAGGTTCACCACCAGCAGATCCGGCTGGGCCATCAGCTGGCGCAGGGGCTGGCGGGCCTCCGCCAGCAGCTGCTCATCGGCATCGAGCACCAGCACCCACTCCCCCTGCACGAGGTCGAGGGCCGCATTGCGGGCCGGGGCGAAGTCGCCGGGCCAGTCCAGGTGGTGCACCACCGCGCCGCAGCCTTCGGCGATCGCCACGGTGCCATCGTTGGATCCGGTGTCGACGATCACCATCTCGTCCACGAAATCGGCCACTGAGGCCAGGCAGCGCTCCAGCCGTTCGGCCTCGTTGCGCACGATCATCGACAGGCTGAGCTGCATCGGGCTGCCCTAGTCGGTGAACTCAGTGGGTGCGGCGTTTGCTTCCGCACTTCGGCCCAGACCCAGGGCCCCCAGCACGGCTTGCTGGGCCAGGGGCATCTGGCCGGGGCAGTAGGCCGCCGGCGTTTGCAGCGGGAGCGTGCGGCGCAGGCTGTCCCAGAGGTAGGGGCTGCCGTAGACCGCCAGCCCCGCCAGCCGTCCGGCCCGCTGCAGCTGCCCGAGGGCCGCCGCCCAGGGTTCACCATCACCGGCAGTGCCGCGGAAGGGGTTGCCGCGCACGAACAGCTGCACCAGCACCGGCCCAGGCTCCAGCCGATCCAGGTGGAGAGGAGCCTCTGGGTCGGACGACCAGAGGCTGGCGGTTTCCGCCGCCATCAGCCGGGGCTGGAAGCCCGTCGCGGCAGGCAGGCCCAGGGCAGGCGCCGTGGCCGGCAGAAAGGGCGCCTGCAGGGCCTGGTCCAGCCGCAGCAGATTCACCCCCTTGTCCCCCCGGAGGCCCAGCCGGCCACCCTGGTGTTCGAGGGTGGCGCTCACCAGCTCCTGGCACAGCTCCAGATCGGCGCTGGCGGCCCTCTCTGGATCGGCAGGTTCCATCGCGCAGCGGCCGAGGGCCCGCTGGCGGCGCGCGGCGCTGGCTTCCAGCTGCGCCAGCGGCAGCCGGCCCGTGGCCACCGCCGCCGTGATCGCTTCGATCGCCAGCCGGGCATCCGCGGGCATCAGCACCAGGTCGGCCCCGGCCTCCAGGGCCAGCACGGCCGCTTCCCCAGCCCCGTACTGGCCGGCAATGGCCTCCATCACCAGGGCATCGGTCACCACCAGCCCCTCGAAGCCCAGCTGCTCACGCAGCAGCCGGTGCAGCACGGCCCGCGAGAGGGTGGCCGGCCGCTCCGGATCGAGGGCCGGCAGGGTGAGGTGGCCGGTCATCACCGCCTCCACGCCGGCGGCGATGGCCTGGCGGAAGGGGGGCAGTTCCACCTGCTCCAGCCGCTCGCGGCTGTGGGGCAGCAGGGGCAGTTCCAGGTGGGAGTCACTGGTGGTGTCGCCGTGGCCCGGGAAGTGCTTGGCGCAGCCGAGCACGCCGGTGGCCTGCAGGCCCCGCAGGAAGGCCGCTGCCAGGGCTCCGGCGCTGGCCGGATCCTCCCCCCAGGCGCGCACGTTGATCACCGGGTTGGCCGGGTTGTTGTTCACGTCGCACACTGGCCCCAGCACCCAGTTGAGCCCCACGGCCCGGGAATCCAGGCCACAGCAACGGCCATAGCGCTCGGCCAGGGCGCGGGCCCGCTCGGGCTCCCGGCCGTGCAGGCGGCCGAGGGCAAGGGGCGGCACCAGCCAGCTGGCCCCCTCGAAGCGCTGCCCCACCCCCTCCTCCACGTCGGCGCAGAGCAGCAGGGGCTGGCTGGCCCAGGCCTGCAGCTGGCGGGTGCGCAGGGCCAGTTCGGCGGCGCTTCCACCCAGCAGGATCACGCCGCCCACCCCCAGGGCCAGCAGCTCCTGCAGTTCGCCATTGGCCAGTTCCCACTGGGGGTAGCGGCGCTGGTGGTCGGCCAGGTGGCCGCTGGCGCGGACCACAACAAGGCTGGCGATCAACCGCTGCAGGTGCTGATCAGGCGCCGGCGTGGTCATGCCTGCAGCGCGTCGCTGTCCTGATCCGGAGTGGCCACCTCGCTCAGCTCCGCCGTCAGCTCCTCCACCGGCTCCCCCCGTTGGCTGCGCTCCCGCTCCAGCTGGTTGAGCAAACTCAGCACCGAGGTGCCCCGCTCCATGCCCCGGTCGTGCACGAACACCACCTCCGGCGTGCGGCGCATCTTCAGCCGCCGGCCCAGTTCCCCCTTCACGAAGGGCGTGGCCGAGCGCAGGCCGGCCATCGCCTGCTCCCGGTCGTCGTCCGAGCCGAACACGCTCACGAAGATCTTGCAGTGCTGCAGGTCGCCGGCCACCTCCACGTGGGTGACGCTCACCAGCCCATGGCCCACCCGCTCGTCCTTGATGCCACCTTGCAGCAGCTCACTCACTTCTCGGCGGATCAGGGAGGCCACCCGCTCCACCCTTCGGCCCTGGGCCATCGCTATGCGACCGGTTGGATGTTCACCATCGCACGCAGGATCAGCCCCAGGCTGAGCAGGCCGCTCACCGCCGCGCCGATCAGGGCCACGGCGGTGACGGGATTGCGGGCCCGGGCCGCCAGCGGCTCCAGCACCGAGTTGGCCACCCCCAGGCCAAAGGCGATCAGGTAGCGCGGGTAGCGCGTCACATTGAGGAAGAAGTCCTTCATGGCCCCCGGGGCAGCCGATCAGTGCTGCTGGCTACTCTGCCGCCTGGCCCCGAGTCCCGGCGCATGCAGCTCCACCAGTTCCGCCACTCGGCCTTCTGCGAGAAGGTGCGCCTGGTGCTGGAGGCCAAGGGCCTCGACTACAGCGTGGTGGAGGTGACCCCGGGGGTGGGCCAGCTGGAGCTGTTCCGCCTGTCTGGCCAGCGCCAGGTGCCCGTGCTGGTGGACGGCCCCGACGTGATCGCCGATTCCACGGCCATCGCCCTGCATCTGGAGCGCCGCCATCCCCTGCCGGCCCTACTTCCGGCCGATCCCCAGCTGCGGGCCCGGGTGCTGCTCCTGGAGGACTGGGCCGACACCGCCCTGGCCTCCGGCTGCCGCCTGGCCCTGCTCCAGGCCGCCGCCGGGGATCCGGTGCTGCGCACCGCCCTGTTGCCGGAGTCCACGCCGGCCCCGCTGCGCCAACTGGTGGGGGGGCTGCCGGCGGCTCTGTTGGGTGGGTTGGGTGACACCCTCGGCGGCATGCTCGCTGGGGATGCCGCCGGCCAGTTGCAGCGCAATCTCGAACAGTTGGCCGTGCTCTGCGCGGCCAACCCTTATCTGGTGGGCGACGCCCTCAGCCTGGCCGACCTGGCGGTGGCGGCTCAGCTCTCCCTGCTCTGCTTCCCCGCCAGCAGTGGTGCTCCCCTTGCCGGCCGAGGCGTCACCGGGATCGCTGACAATCCCCTGCTCGCATCCCTGTTCCGCTGGCGGGATCAGCTGCTGGTTCAACGCGCTCCAGCCTGAGGCTGAAATGGTCGCTGCGCTGGGCCGCCGCGGCCAGGCCCTGGGCGGGCGATCCATAGCTGGCTTGCCACTGTTCGGCCCGGATCGAGCCGTCCTGCTCAAGGCGGAAGCGGCTCAGGGTCTCCACCCGGCTCACCGCCGGATCCCCTCTGCCGTGGAGCACCTGCAGGGCGAGTTCGTCCACCAGCAATTCGTCGCTGGCAACAAGCTCCCGACGGCGCCCCACCACGGTGGATTCCAGCTGCAGCGGCAGGCCGTCGGCCAGGCGCAGATGGGCAATCTGGCGGTTGGGGTTGGCGGGATCATTGACCACGCCGCCCAATTGGTCACCCAGCAGGGCCCGGCCCACGGCCGAGGCGTTGGTGCTGCGCTCACCCACCACCCCCGCAGCTGAGGGGATGAAGCGCACGCAGTAGCGGCTGCCGTCGCTGCTGTTCACCTGCCAGTCGCCCAGGAACCAGTCGGGGTAAACCAGATCACTGCGGCCCGGAGGCTGCAGGGGCGCCGGCAGCCGCCACTGCGGCCACTGCTGAATTCGCTCGGCCAGCAGCGCCTCCTTTGCCGCCGCCAGGGTGGCGGCCCCCACCGTGCCTGCTGGCAGCCCGAGCAGCAGGGCGAGGGCCAGGGCCATGCCCGCCAGGATGGTGCGCAGCTGTCTGCAGGCCATGTCTGATCCCCTGATCCGGGAGCTCGATCATTACGTGGTGCTGGAGCCCGGGGGCGGCGAGCGCATCCTCAGCGCAGCCGAAACCCTGCAATGGCTGCAGCGGCAGCTGGCCGCGATGGCCGCTCCCCCGGTCGATCTGCAGGATCTGCCCAAAGGGCGTCTCCAGGCTGAGCGGCTGCTGGACACCGCCTGTGAACTCGAACTGGAGCCGGGTCTCAGGGTGCAGTGGTTCGCCGTTCGGCTCCAGCCTCCGGGTGGAGCCTGAGGGGCCAGCCCGTGGATGGGCGCCGGCTGGCCCTAGTTGAGGCTGGTGGTGATCTCTCCCCCCTGGTTCTGCAGCAGGGCGGGATGCAGCGGTGCTTCGGGCCGGGCGCGCAGGATCCCCGGCAGGGCCTCCAGCACCTGCTGGGCCACCTGGGGCGGTTGCTCCTGCCGCTGGCACACGTGCAGATCGGCCTGGGCATACAGCGGCTGGCGCTCGGCCAGCAGCTGCCGCAGCCGGCTGCCGGGGTCGTCGACCTGCAGCAGCGGCCGCGGGGTGGTGTCGCTGCCCAGCCGCGTCAGCAGCAGCTGGGCGGGGGCGTCCAGCCACACCACCACTCCCTGGCGCATGTGGCCCCAGTTCTCCGGCCGGGTCACCACCCCGCCGCCGGTGGCCACCACCAGCGAATGCCAGCCGCTGATCTGCCCCAGCACGGCCGTCTCCAGCTGGCGGAACTCCGCCTCGCCGTCGCTGGCGAAGATCTCGGGGATCGTGCGTCCCGCCGCCCCCTCCAACACCGTGTCGGCATCCACGAAGCGGTAGCCCAGGGCATCGGCCAGGGGGCGGCCCACGGCGCTCTTGCCAGCCCCCATCATCCCCACCAGGTAGAGGTTGAGGCCCTGCAGGCGCTGGGCCAGCTCCTGATGGGTGGGTGGGGCCATGGCTGTGCCGGCGGCTGAATCAGCCCCGTTTCTAGGATGGAGACCCTGTGGATTCGGGCGATGACGGCCAGCGCCACTTCCCGCCCAGCCTCAACCCAGCCAACACCAACCCAGCCCTCCCCGCCCCGCCCGTTGTGCCCGGAGGTGGGAGGTGGCCATGGTGCTGGCCGTCCCTGCGTGATCACCCGCCGGGCCCGCTTCAGCGCCAGCCATCGCTACTGGCTGCCCGAGCTCAGCGCCGCCGTGAACGAGGCCCGTTTCGGCCCTTGCACCCTGGCCCCCGGCCATGGCCACAACTACGAGCTGATCGTGGCCATGGGCGGTCCCCTCGATGGTGACGGCATGGTGCTCAATCTCTCCGAGGTGAAGCACGCCATCCGCGCCGAGGTGACTGCCCAGCTCGACTTCCGCCACCTCAACGACGTGTGGCCGGAGTTTGACCTGTCCCGGCCCGAGGGCAGCCTGCCCAGCACCGAAGCCCTCTGCCGGGCGATCTGGACCCGGCTGGCGGGGCAGCTGCCGCTGGTGGGCCTGCGTCTCTACGAGCAGGACAGCCTCTGGGTGGACCTGCTTCCCCCCTCGCCTTCCAGTCTCGATTCCCCTGCCTCCACCGCCGTTCCCATGGAAGCTTTCCTCTCGATCCGCACCCACTTCGCCGCTGCCCACCGGCTGGCCCGGCCGGAGCTCAGCCAGGCCGAGAACGAGGCCATCTACGGCAAGTGCGCCCGCCCCCATGGCCACGGCCACAACTATCTGCTCGATGTCACCGTGCGCGGCGCCATCGAGCCCCGCACCGGCATGGTGTGTGACCTGGCGGCCCTGCAGCGCCTGGTCGACGACCTGGTGGTGGAGCCCTTTGACCACACCTTTCTGAACAAGGACGTGGAGCACTTCGCCAGCACGGTGCCCACCGCCGAGAACATCGCCCTGCACATCGCCGACCTGCTCACCGGGCCGATCGCCGCCACCGGCGCCCGCCTGCACAAGGTGCGCCTGCAGGAAAGCCCCAACAACGCCGCCGAGGTGTTCGCCGAGACCCCTCAGCTGGAGATGGTGCCCGCTGCCCTCGAGGCCCTGGTCGCTGGCTGAGGGCAGCAGGCTGCGTCTGGTGCTGGCCGTCAGCCTTGACGGCCGGCTTGCCCCCCCGGATGGAGGGGCTGCCCAGCTGGGAGGCCCTGGTGATCGCCGGGTGCTGGAGGAGGCCCTGGCCTGGGCCGACGCCGCCCTGGTGGGGGCGGAGACCCTGCGTCGCCACGGCAGCACCTGCCTGATTCGTCAGCCCGATCTGCTCGATCAGCGCCGTCGCCAGGGCCGCGGGGGCCAACCCCATGCTCTGGTGCTCAGCCGCACGGGTGCCCTGCCGGCCGCGATGTCCTTCTGGAAGCAGCCGCTGCAGCGCTGGTGGCTGCGGCCGCGCGAGGCCGGCAGCAGCCCCACTGCCGCACCCTTTGATCGCCAGCTGCCCTTCGACAGCTTGCTGGAGTTGCGTCAGCAGCTGGCGGGCCTGGGCCTCAGCCGGTTGGTGCTGCTGGGCGGTGCCGACCTAGCCAGCCAGTGGCTGGCCGCCGGCCTGGTGGATGAGCTCCAGCTCACCCTCTGCCCGTTGCTGCTGGGCGGAGCCCACAGCTGGTGCGCCGCCGATCCGGGGTTGGGCCTGGATCGGCGGCGCTGGCGCCTGCTGGAGCAGCGGCCCCTGGAGGGCGATGAGCTGTTGCTCCGCTACGGCCGTGAGGAGCCGGCCCGCTGAGTGAGCTCCCGCAGGGAGAGCCCGTCCAGGCTGCTGGCTGGCAGTCCCAGCTGGCGGGCCACGCAGCGCTTCACGATCCGCTCCCCCTCAGGCCCCAGCTCCCGCTGCAGCAGTTCCTTCAGAACGGCGAGCCCCTTGCCGCTGGCATCGGTCTCCTGCACCAGGCAGCGGCTGGTGGGGGCGGCCAGCTGGCGGCAGGGTCGCTCCAGCTGGCTGGCCAGGGTCGGCTGCTTGCCGGCCAGGCCTTCCACGCAGGCCTGGGTGAGACGGTCCTCCAGCTGGGGGCGCATCAGGTTGAGCACGGGCCGCCAGAGGCCGGCCTGGGCTGCGGCGGGCCAGAGCAGGCCCAGGAGCAGCAGGGTGGCCAGATGGAGGCGGGGGAACGTCACGGGCTGGGTGCACGCTGGTTAGTTTTGCGGTTACTGCTGCCGCAGCCATGGCTGAGCTGCAAGCGTCCTGGTGCCGGTCGCTGGCCGACATCCCTGAGTCTGCCTGGGATCAGCTGCTTGCCGATGGGGCATCCCCGTTCTATCGCTGGCGCTGGCTGCGGCAGCTGGAGGCCAGCGGCAGCATCGTGCCCCGTCAGGGCTGGCAGGGCTGCCATCTCACCTTCCGGCGCGGCGAGCATCTGATTGCCGTGGCCCCGCTCTACCTCAAGGGCCACAGCTACGGCGAATTCGTGTTCGACCAGAGCTTCGCTCAGCTGTCCGGCCAACTGGGGCTTCGCTACTACCCCAAGCTGGTGGGCATGAGCCCGGTGAGCCCGGTGCAGGGCTATCGCTTCCTGATCGACCCCGCTGAGGACGCTGCCGCGCTCACCGCCCTGCTGCTGGAGCTGATCGACCAGTTCTGCCGTCAGCAGGGCATTCTCAGCTGCAATTTCCTCTACGTGGATCCCGCCTGGCAGCCCCTGGCCGAGGCCGCTGGCTGCGCCGCCTGGGTGAACCAGCAGAGCCAGTGGAGCAATCCCGGCCACGCTGATTTCAACGACTATCTGGCCAGCTTCAACGCCAACCAGCGCCGCAACATCAAGCGGGAACGCAGGGCGGTGGCCGCCGCCGGCCTGGCGGTGCAGCCGCTGGTGGGCGAGGCGATCGCCCCGGAGCTGGTAGGCCGCATGCACGCGTTCTACGCGCAGCACTGCGCCCGCTGGGGACCCTGGGGCAGCAAATACCTCAGTGAGGAGTTTTTCGAGGCGCTGGCGAGCGATCCGGCACTGCGCCGCCACCTGGTGCTGTTCAGCGCCCACCGCGGCGATCCCGCCGAGCCCGTGGCCATGTCGCTGTGCGTGCGCGGCACGGATCACCTCTGGGGCCGTTACTGGGGCAGCGATGAAGAGATCGACTGTCTGCACTTCGAGGTGTGCTACTACGCACCGATCGAATGGGCGATCGCCAACGGCATTCGCCACTTCGATCCCGGGGCCGGCGGCAGTCACAAGCGCCGCCGGGGTTTCGTGGCCCAGCCTCGGGTGAGCCTGCACCGCTGGAGCGATCCCCGCTTCGCGGCGATCCTGCGCGAATGGCTGCCGGGTGCCAACGCCGAGATGGCGCGGGAGATCGAGGCGATCAACGCCGAGCTGCCCTTCACCGCTGCTTACGATCCACCCCATGCCCCATCCCCTCAATCCGACCCAGCGGCGTGAGCTCGACGACCAGCTCTCGCAGCGCTTCATCGCCCTCGATCCGGCGGGCTACTTCCTGATCAAGCTCGACCGCGATGCCGGTGAGCTGATCGCCGAGCACTACACCAACAGCATCGACGAGCGCGGCCTGGCTACCGATCCCGACAGCGGTGAGGTGATCAGCTGCCGTGGCGCCGACCCCAGGCAGCCCCAGGCTGTGTACCGGGGGCGGAGTGCCAAGGAGCTAGGCGTCGCGCTCACCGAGGGTGCTGGTCCCCACCCGCTCAATTGCCTAGACCACGCCCTCTACCTGGGCCGCGAGCTGCAGAAGGCGGAGGCGGCCCTTGAGGCTGGCTCTGAGTACGTGCAGGATTAGGGCCCAGTCCCCAGGGCCTAACTGGCCACCATCTGGGGCGGGGCCACCATCAGCGAATGGGAGGGATCCTTGGGCAGACCGGCAATCTGCTCCTGGATTTCCCGGCGCACGATCTGGCGGTACTCGAGGAAGTGCTCGCTGTGGGCCAGGATCGAGATGAAGCCCTTGAAGCGGGCCGGGTTGTGACGCCACATGCCGGCAAGGGCCCGCCAGAACCGCCAGCGGGTGTCGCGCTTGATTCCCTGGCGCCACACCACGATCCCAAGGGCGCGCAGATCAACCCAGGACATCCCTTTCTTGCCAGTGGGGGTCAGTGTCTGCGGGGATCCGCTCGCCATGGCGCCGCCGGTTGCATGGGCGGCCTGCTGCTTGAGAATCTGCTTGTAGCGCTGGGGTGGCAGCTTGAGGAAATAGCTGTACACCCGGTCGATGTAGGCGTTGGGCTCATAGAGCGCCGAGAACGCCTCCATGTATTCGGTGGCGATGTCCTGGATCGGCCGGGTGGGCACGAAGTTGAGCAGGTTCGTCTGGTTCACACCCTTGGCGGCGGCGCTGTCCTGGATCAGGCGGCCCTCCTGCTCCAGCCGCGTCCACATGGCGGTGTTGGGCAGGGCCTGCAGCATGCCCATCATCGCGTGGGGAATACCGGTGCGGGTCACGAACTCCACGATCCGGTTGCCGGCTCCTCGCTGTTCGCCGTCGAAGCCGATGATGAAGCCGGCCATCACCCGCAGCCCGCTGGCCGTGATCTTCTCCACCGACTCCTCCAGGGAGCTGCGAGTGTTCTGCAGCTTGCGGGCGGTTTCCAGGCTGGCGGCATCCGGAGTTTCGATCCCCAGGAACACGCTCTCGAAGCGGCATTCGGTCATCAGGTCCATCAGCTCCTGATCGGCGGCCAGATCCACCGAGGCCTCGGTGGCGAAGCTGAACGGGTAGCCGTGCTCGATCTGCCACTGGCGCAGGGCTGGGAGCAGCAACTTCACGTTGCGCTTGTTGCCGATGAAGTTGTCGTCCACCAGGAACACCGAGCGGCGCCAGCCCAGGTCGTAGAGCCGCTGCAGCTCGGCGACCAGTTGCTCGGGGGTCTTGGTGCGCGGCTTGCGCCCGTAGAGCACGATGATGTCGCAGAACTCGCAGTTGAACGGGCAGCCTCGGGAGAACTGCACCGACATCTCCGAGTAGGCGTCGAGTTCCAGCAGGTCGTAGCGCGGCACCGGAGTGGAGGTCACGTCCGGTTTCTCGCCCCCCGCTGTGAAGCGGCCACTGGTCTCGCCCCGCTCCAGGGCCTCCACGAACAGGGGCAGGGTGATTTCTCCTTCGTCGAGCACCTTGAAATCGGCCTGGTCCAGCTCAGGAGCATCGGGCGTGGAACTGGCGAAGGGACCGCCCACCGCCACTGACAGTCCGCGGGCCTTGGCGCGGGCGATCTGTTCGGCCATGTCGGCCTTCTGCACGATCATCCCGGAGATCACCACCAGCTCGGCCCAGGCCCACTCCTCTTCGCGCACCTCACGCACGTTGCGGTCGACCAGCTTCATCTCCCAGTGCTGCGGGAGCAGGGCAGCCACGGTCACCAGTCCCAGGGGGGGGAGGAGCACCTTGCGGTCGATCAGCTCCAGGATTTTTTCGTAACTCCAGAAGGTTTTGGGGAATTCGGGGTAGATGAACAGGGTGCGCACGTGCTGCCTCAGCGGGAAGGCGACCAGAACGCTTACGCGGCCTCTGGGGTGACCTGTGAACTCCAAACTTAGGTCCGACCCCCGGTTGCTGGGTCCGCTGGGCGCCGGTTCTGCTGTAATGGCCCCATCCTCAAGCAGCAGCAGTCATGGGAGCAGCGATCTATCTGGGTCTGGTGGGCGGTGGTCTGGTGGCAGCCCTGGCCGCTTCCCTAGTGCTGCGCGGCGTCAAGCTGATCTGATCGCCCTCAGGGCGTCACCCACCATCGCCCTCGCGCCCACCACCTCGCCGATCTGGTCGTAGGTGTCCGCTGCGGTGATGCGTACGGGCACCATGGTTCCGGGTGCAGCGCAGAGACCTCCTTCGCCCGGCAGCACCCGCACCTCCCCGTCCACGTCGGGGGCAAAGCGGCTGCTGCGGCCGATCATCTCGCCGGTTCTGGGGTTCTCCTGCTCGATCAGCACGTCCACGATCCGGCCCACCCAGGCAGCGTTGCGGGCGGTGGCAATCGGCTGCTGCAGGGCCATCAGCCTGTCCTTGCGCTCGGCAGCGACCTCAGCCGGCACCTGATCCGGGAGCTCTGCCGCAGGAGTCCCCTCTTCCGCAGAGAAGGTGAACACGCCCACGTGGTCGAACTGCTGCTCGGCCACGAAGGCCAGCAGGTGCTCGAAGTGCAGCTCGGTTTCACCGGGGAAGCCCACGATGAAGGTGGTGCGCAGCACCGCTTCAGGAAGCTGCTCGCGGATCCGCTGTAACAGGCCCCCGGTCACGTTGGCCTGCCAAGGGCGGTTCATCGCCCGCAGCACCTCGGGATGGCTGTGCTGCAGCGGCAGATCCAGGTAGGGCAGCACGTTGGGCACCTCCCGGTAGGCCGCCAGTACCTCGGGCGTCAGGCCGGTGGGATAGGCGTAGTGCACCCGGATCCAGGGGATCTCCACCTCTCCCAGGGCCCGCAGCAGTTCCGCCAGCTTTGGTGTGCCGTAGAGGTCGAGGCCGTAGTTGGTGGTGATCTGGCTGATCAGCACCAGCTCCTGAACGCCCTGGGCGGCCAGCGCCTGTGCCTCGGCCACGATGCTCTCGATCGGACGCGAGCGCTGGTCGCCGCGCAGGTGGGGAATGATGCAGAAGGCGCAGCGGTAGTCACAGCCCTCCGCCACCTTGAGGTAGGCCACCGCCTCGCTGGTGGTGCGGTAGCGGGGCAGGTGTTCATCGCCCACGAAGGTGGGGTTGGCGCTCACCTGGTTCACCCGCTCGCCCGCCTCCACCCGCTCCAGCACGCTCACGATGTGCTGGTAGTCGCCGGTGCCCACGATCGCCCTGGCCTCCGGCAGGCTCTCCAGCAGCTCCTCCTGGAAGTGCTGGGCCAGGCAGCCGGCGATGATCAGCTCCTTGCCCTGCTCCGCCAACTCCACCAGGGTGCGTACCGATTCCTGGCGGGCGTCCTGGATGAAGCTGCAGGTGTTCACCACCACCACGCTGGCGTCACTCTCATCGGCGCTCACGCCGTAACCCGCCTCGGCCAGCAGACCGAGCATGTGCTCGGTGTCCACCCGGTTCTTCTCACAGCCCAGGTGGGCGAAGGCCACGGTTGGTTTCGTCATCGTCAGCAGGCAGAGGGGCACGGCCGTCCCGACCTTCCACCCTATGGGTCTGCGCACAGCCAGGGTGGCTGCGAGAATGCGACGGTCGCCTGTTCCCCGTGACATCCAGCCGCCTCAGCGATCGCCTCAGTGCCAGCAGGCGCCGCACCGACACCGGCAGCCGCTGGCTGCGGGTGGTGATGGCGGTGCTGGCCACCATCGGGGCCATCGATACGGGGTCGATCACCCTCAAGCGCTGGGGTGTGCTGGGTTCCCTCACCTGCCCCGGGGGCGCTGACGGCTGCGACAAGGTGCTCGGCAGTGCCTGGGGCACCGTGCTGGGTCAGCCCCTTTCCCTGTACGGCTTTCTGGCCTACCTGGCGGTGCTGCTGCTGGCGCTGCTGCCGCTGGTGCTCCGGGGCGAGTCCCGCTCGCGCCTGGCCTCCCTGAGTGGCTGGGGTTTGTTGCTGATCAGCACCGGCATGGCGGTGTTCAGCCTGGTGCTGATGGGGGTGATGGCACTGAAGATCCAGGCGTTCTGTTTCTTCTGTGTCCTTTCGGCCCTGCTCAGCCTGGCGCTGTTCGTGCTCAGCCTGCTCTCGGGCGAGTGGCCCGATCGCGGCCAGCTGGTGTTCCGCCTGGTGTTGGTGGCCCTGGTGGTGGGTCTGGCCGGCCTCGGCTGGGCGGCGGCGGTCGACCGCCCGGCCGGAGAGACGGGCGGGCGCGGCGTGCCCCCCGTCGTCACCACCGTGAGCACGCCCGAGGCCATCGCCATGGCGGAGCACCTCACCCGCTCGGGTGCAGTGATGTATTCAGCCTGGTGGTGCCCCCATTGCAACGACCAGAAGCAGCTGTTCGGCAAGGAGGCCACCGATCGGCTCACGATCGTGGAATGTGCCGCCGATGGCCGCAACAGCCAGACCGAACGCTGTGCCGCCAAGGGCATCCAGGGTTTCCCCAGCTGGGAGATCAAAGGGCAACTCGATTCCGGGGTGAAATCCCTGCAGCAGCTGGCCGAACGCAGCGGCTTCAAGCCCTGAGGGACTGGCTTGCGGGCTTGCGGCCCCAGGTCTTGATCCCTCCCTAGACGCGCACGGGACGGGTCCTGATGCCGCTGCCCTGCTCCTGGCAGCTGTGCCGCTGCCAGTGGGGCTGGGGAGCGGGGGCATCGCTGCGGAAGTGGCCCCCCCTGCTTTCCCGACGGAAGAGGGCGGCCTCCACCAGCAGTTCCGTGAGGATCAGCCGCTGGTGCCATTCCTGCAGTGCGGCGAAGTCCTCCCCCTCCTGACGGCTGAGCAGAAGCTGGTCCGTCACCGGCAGGGCGCTGGCCTGGCGCCAGGCGGCTTGTGCCTCCAGCAGCTGGCGCTGCCGCTGCAGCTGGCCCAGGGCCAGCCCCAGGTTGTGGCCCTCCCGCTCCACCCCCGCCACCTGCCAGCAGAGGTCGCGCAGGCGGCCGATCGCCTCCAGCAGCTGGGGGCGATCGGGCAGGGCCGTGTGCAGCTGCTGCCGCCGCCGTTCCGCTGCCAGTGGCAGGCCGGGCGGCCGGGGAGGCAGCGCGATCTCCCCTAGTTGACGGGCAAACACCAGACATTCCATCAGGGAGTTGCTGGCCAGCCGGTTCGCCCCGTGCACGCCGGTGCAGGCCACTTCGCCCACGGCGTAGAGCCCGGGCACTGAGGTGGCGGACCGCAGATCGGTGGCCACCCCCCCCATCCAGTAATGGGCCGCGGGGGCCACCGGCAGGGGCTCCCGGGTGGGTTCGAGCCCCAGCTGGCGGCAGCGGCCCACGATCGTCGGGAACTGGCGCAGCAGGCGCTCCTCCCCCACCGGGCGCAGGTCCAGCCAGACGTGTCCCACGTGATGCTCCTGCATGTGGCGCGCCAGGGCACGGCTCACCTGATCCCGCGGCGCCAGGTCGGCGCCAGCCAGATGGGCCACGGGGCTCTGGCCGCAGTGGTCGCGCAGTCGGGCGCCTTCGCCGCGCACCGCTTCCGAGATCAGGAAATGGGGTGCACCGGGAAGCATCAGTGCGGTGGGATGAAACTGCACGAATTCCAGGTCCTGCAGCTCGGCGCCCGCCTGCCAGGCCATCACCAGGCCATCGCCGCTGGCCTGGGCGGGGTTGGTGGTGTGGGCGAAGAGATGACCGCCCCCACCGGTGGCAAGCACCACCGCCCGGGCCGGCACCCAGCCGATCACGCCGTCGACCAGGAGTTGGAGACCCTGGCAGCGCCCCCCCTCCACCCAGAGGCGCAGCACCACCACGCTCTGGCGCTGCACCAGGCCCGGCCGCCGCCGCACCTCCCGCTCCAGGGCATCCACCAGGGCACCACCGGTGCGGTCCTGGGCATGGAGGACGCGCCGGTGGCTGTGGGCGGCCTCCAGGGTGGTACTCAGGCCTGTTCCGTCGCGATCGAAGGCCATGCCCAGTTCAAGCAGCCGCTGCACGCAGGCCGGCGCCTCATGCACCAGCAGTTCCACGGCGTCGCGGTTGCAGAGGCCGGCACCGGCCCTGATGGTGTCCTCGATGTGGCTGGTGAAGCTGTCGCCGGCGGCCGTCACCGCGGCAATCCCGCCCTGGGCCCAGCGGCTGGCCGAACGGGGCTTGCGCTCCTTGCTGAGCAGCAGCACGCGCAGATGGGCGGGCAATTCCAGGCAGGCCATCAGGCCGGCGGCACCGCCGCCCACCACCACCACGTCCCAGAGCTGGTCGTACAGCGGATCCCAGCCCTGCTCCTCTTGGTCGATGTCAGCTGCCATGGCTGCCGGTTCCTTCCGGCCGTGCCGGCATCAAAAAAGCCGCCGGTGGCCCGACGGCTTGCAACGGCTCGGTGAGCTTAGGGACCGGTGTTCAGCGGTATTGGCCGTCGTTGATGCGATCGAAACCCTCATTGAGGGCGATCGCTGGGGGCGTGATTGTGAAGTTGGCTTTGTACTTGTTGAACAGCTCCCGCTGGCGGTCGCTGAGGTCGAGGTCAAGCACGTCGTCCACCGCGCTGTAGGGGCCGCCCAGCACGATCTTGCCCGCCAGGGTGGGATACATGCCGGGGAAGCTCTGGAAGCGGCGCACCGAGCAGTTGTTGAGGTCAATCTTGTCGCCCCGCTCGGCGATCTTGTCGTCGGCGAGGTTGCGGATTTCAGCGGCATGCACCACAGGGGGCAGGACCAAGCCCATCAGCAGGCCAGCCAGCAGAACCCCGGTCGTGAGCCAGGCAACCAGCCGTTTCATCGCAACACCTCTCGGAAGGATGGGAGATCAGGTGGGTGCACCACCGAGCGCCAACGCTACAGAACGCCCCGTTGGGGATCGCCGGGCCTGGGGCTGGCGGTAGCAGATCTTCAGATCAGCCCGCTCAGGCCTGGGGCAAGCAGGGCCAGGGCCAAGAAGAGAGCATCCACGAGCAGGGTGGTGGCCAGGGCTGTAGCTGCGACTCGGGCTACCGGGCCGCGGCCCCAGAGCCAGCGACTGAACTGGGCGAGGGCAAGGCCAAAGCCGCCCAGCAGCAGCAGCGGGGCAGGATGCAGCAGGGTGCTGGCCGCATGTCTCAGGAGCGCAGGTGCTGCCGCCGGTTCGGCGCCCACGGCTAGCGGCCACAGCGGCATCAGGCCGGTGGCGGCGATGGCGGCGTCGGTGGCGGCGGTGCCCAGCAGGGAACCCAAATAGAAGCCGCAGGCCAGTCTCCAGCGAGTTCCTAGACCGGCCAGGGCCAGGGGCAGGGCCAGGGCTTCTAGGGGCAGGTGGCAGATCGGATACTGGCGAGCCCAGCCCCAGAACAGCGCTCCGGCCAGCCAGCTGCCGCTGAATCCCACCAGCAGCTCGCCACTGCGCCGCAGGCTGGGACGCTGGCTGTGGGCCATCCCCAGACCCAGTGCCACGAGCACCGCAGTGAACAGCACGGCGCTGAACGGGGCATGGCGCACCCAGGGTGCTTCCACAAACACCGGCAGGGCCACTAGCAGGCTGCTGAGCAGCACGGTTGGCCAAACCTTCGATGGCTGCAAGGGCCAGGCCTGCGGCTGCCAGGCGAGAGGGGCTGACCGGAAAGCGGGGATTGGGGACCAGGCTTGAGGAATGCCCCCAGCAGCAGCTCCTGAGATCGCTGGTGCTGCGCTGGTTGGTAATGCGCTCGCTGAAACCCCGATCACCCGGCTTGTGAAGAAAGTTGTGCAACCTTAAGGGTTTTGGGCGGGCCTGCCGCCATAGCTTTTGGTGGTCCTGAGCCTCGCTGCCGTTGTGCCAAGCCCGCTGGTCGTGATTTCGTACCCCTTCGGCACCGTGATGGCTGCGCCCACGACCGCAGATGGTGGCCTTGGTCTGTTGGAAGCCTGTTGGCGCGCCCTGGTGCTGGGGGTGGTGCAGGGCCTCACCGAATTCCTGCCGATCAGCAGCACCGCCCACCTCAAGGTGGTGCCGGTGCTGCTGGGCTGGGGCGATCCGGGCGTGTCGGTGACCGCCGTGATCCAGCTGGGCAGCATCGCCGCCGTGCTGGCTTTTTTCCGCAGCGATCTGCTCGAGGTAGGCCGGGGCATGGCCCGGGCCTTCCGTTATGGCCAGTGGGGCGATCCCTCGGCACGCCTCGGCCTGGCCATGGCCCTGGGCACCGTGCCGATCGTGCTCGCCGGGCTGGCCCTCAAGCTCTGGGTTCCCGACTACGACAATGCTCCTGTGCGCAGCCTGGGCTCGATTGCGATCGTCTCGATCGTCATGGCCCTGCTGCTGGGCCTCGCCGAACTGGTGGGCCGGCGCCAGCGCTCCCTGGAGGCGGTGCGGCCGATTGATGGCGTGGTTGTGGGTTTTGCCCAGGCCCTGGCCCTGGTGCCGGGGGTCTCGCGTTCAGGCAGCACCCTCACCGCCTCCCTGTTTGACGGCTGGGAGAGGGCGGCGGCGGCTCGATTTTCCTTCCTGTTGGGGCTTCCGGCGATCAGCCTGGCGGGACTGGTGGAGATCCAGGGGGCACTGGAGGCTCCTGCCAATGGCGGGCTGATCCCGTTGCTGGTGGGGATCGTCTCGGCGGCCGTGGTGTCGTGGCTGGCGATCGCCTGGCTGCTGCGTTTTCTGCAGCGCCACAGCACCTGGATCTTCGTGGCCTACCGCCTGGCCTTCGGGGTGGCCATCCTGCTCTGGCTGCGCGCCACAGTGGAGGGGTAGAGCGCCAGGCCCGCCTCGCCGCAGATGTGGAACGAACCCTCCGCCGGCATTGCCGTTGCCGCCGCTGACGCCGCCAATGCCACAGGGGGCGCCCCCCGCCTGCCCCAGCCGGCGGTGGTGGCCACGGTGGAGCCGGGATCGATCGGCGAGGAGCTGGGCTTCCAGCCGGGCGACAAGCTCCTGAGCATCAACGGCCAGCGCCCCCGCGACCTGATCGACCTGCAGTTTTTGGTGGGCGAAGAGGAACTGGTGCTGGAGGTGGAGGATCCCGATGGCACCCTCCACACTGTGGAGCTGGAGAAGGACCTCGATGAGTGCCTTGGCCTGGGCTTCACCGAGGCCCTGTTCGACGGGCTCAAGCAGTGCAACAACGCCTGCCCCTTCTGCTTCATCGACCAGCAGCCGCCTGGCAAACGCCGCAGCCTCTATCTCAAGGATGACGACTACCGGCTCAGCTTTCTCTACGGCTCCTACCTCACCCTCACCAACCTCAGCGAGGCCGACTGGCGCCGCATCGAGACCCAGCGGCTCTCCCCGCTCTACGTGTCGGTGCACGCCACCGAGCCGGAGCTGCGCAGCCGTCTGCTGGTGAACCCGCGCGCCGGCCTGCTGCTGGAGCAGCTCCAGTGGTTCCAGCAGCGCGATCTGCAGATTCATGCCCAGGTGGTGGTGTGCCCTGGCCTCAACGACGGCCCAGCATTGGAGCGAACCCTGCGGGATCTGGCGGGCTTCGCCGGAGGTGACTGGCCGGCGGTGCTCTCGGCCGCGGTGGTGCCGGTGGGCCTCACCCGCTTCCGCCCGCCAGGCGATGGCCTGGTTCCGGTGGACAGGGCGGCGGCGCGGGCTGTGATCGCCCTGGTGGAGCCCCTGCAGGCGGAGTTTCAGCAGCGTCTGGCCAGCCGTTTTGCCTGGCTCTCCGATGAGTGGTATCTGATCGCTGGCCTGCCCCTGCCGCCGCGCGCCAGCTACGAGGACCTGCCCCAGCAGGAAAATGGCGTGGGCAGCATCCGCGCTTTCCTCGAGGAGCTGGATCTGGCCACGGCAGAGTTGCCCCTGCGGGTGGAGCCTCCTCGCCGGCTCAGCTGGGTGGTGGGTCAGCTGGTTGCGGAGGCGCTGCAACCGGTGGTGCGGCGGCTCAATGCCATCGAGGGCCTTGAGCTGATCCTGTATGGATTGCCGAGTCCTTACTGGGGGCAGGAGCAGGTTGTCACTGGACTGCTCACCGGCTCCGACCTGCTGGAGGGCCTCAGGGGCCGTGACCTGGGCCAGCAATTGCTGTTGCCAGCGGTCACACTGCGCCAGGGGGAGCCGGTGTTCCTGGATGACATGCCCCTGGCGGAGCTGGAACAGGCGCTGGGGATCCCCATCCATCGGTTGGGTGGGGCGGCTGACCTGGTGGCTGTCTGTTCCGCATCCTTCCATTCGCCCGAAGATCTTTAAACTCCCGGCACAAGCTTGAGCAAGGCGTGCCCCTTTCCGCTACCCGACTGGCCCTGGTCAGCGTGCTGGGTTTTCCCCTGCTCCTTCCCCCCGTCCAGGCCCAGCAGTCCGTGCAGGCCCAACAGCCCGATGAAGCTGTCGCGGCTCCGGCAGGCAGC
Source organism: Prochlorococcaceae cyanobacterium (assembly GCA_040399225.1). Classification (GTDB taxonomy): domain Bacteria; phylum Cyanobacteriota; class Cyanobacteriia; order PCC-6307; family Cyanobiaceae; genus NIES-981. The sequence continues at coordinate 29,748 of JBBASN010000011.1, forward strand.
CAGGAGCCGGTCATCCAGCAGTCCCAGCCTCAGGCCCTGCCCCTGGCCCCGGACGTCAAGGGAGAGCGCCCACGGGTGAATCCCAAACTGGTGCCCCCCGCCGCAACGCAACTCCCCCAGCCCCTGGAGGGTCTTGCCGCGCCAGCTCCGCTGGCCTTGCCGGTTCGCCCCGACCAGGTCACGATCAAGGAACTCCGCCCCCTCAGCCTGGCCCAGGTGGAGACGCTGGCTGAGGTCAACAACCCCAATCTCAAGGCGATTGCCAGCCAGGTGGATCAGGCCCAGAGCAACCTGCGCGCCCAGATCGCCCAGTGGTACCCAACCATCGACCTCGATGCGGGTTCCGCCTTTCCCCGTTTCAGTGCCGGTTCCTCCAGGGTGACCCGCGAGGTGCCCCGGCTCAACGAAGATGGCACGCCCGTCCAGGATGCAAATGGCAATGTCCTTACCCGGCGGCGGTCGGACACCGTCAATGGAGATCGCTGGGATGCGGGTGTGGCGCTCTCGGCCCGCTGGGGTCTGATTGATCCGCGCCGCAATCCCACGATCGCGGCGGCCCGGGATCAATTCGAGCGCGCCAAGTATCAATACGTGATCGCCTTGCGCGACCTCCGTCTGCAAGCCGCCCAGGCCTATTTCGATCTTCAGCAGGCTGATGATCAGGTGCGCATCGGTCAGGAGTCGGTGCGGGCGTCCCTGGTGAGCCTCCGGGACTCTCGGGCCCGCTTCCAGGCGGGAGTCGCCACCAAGCTTGAGGTGCTGGAGGCCGAAACCCAGCTCGCCCGTGATCAACAGCTGCTCACCAGTGCCCTGGCGACCCAGTCGGTCACGCGCCGTGCCCTGGCAACGCTGCTTGACCTGCCCCAGACCGTCACCCCCACAGCTCAAGATCCATCACGGGTGCTAGGCGTTTGGCAGCCCAGCCTGCAGGAAAGCATCGTGGCGGCCTATGCCTTCCGCGAGGAATTGGATCAGATCGTGCTGGACATCTCAATCGCAAACAGCCAGGCCAATGCTGCCCTGGCGGATGTGCAGCCATTCCTGAATATTTTCACCTCACTTGGTGGGGGTTGGAGTGATGGTGATATCACCAGTGAGGAGATCAAGTCGCGCGGCAATTTTGATTTCAGTCTGGGAATGGGCGTGAACTGGCGTCTGTTCGATGGTGGGGCTGCAGCGGCCCAGTCGCGTCGGAACCGCCAGCTGGCGGAGGAAAATACGTTTCGTTTCTCCCAGCGTCGCGATGCCATTCGTTTTGACGTGGAAGAGAGCTTCTATGAGCTCGAGAAAAATAACCGCAATATCACAACCACTGCCCGCGAAGTGATTTCAGCGCGGGAATCGCTGCGTCTGGCACGCCTGCGCTTCCAGGCGGGAGTCACCACCCAGCGCGAGGTGGTGGACAACCAGCGCGACCTCACCCAGGCGGAGGTGCGTTTCTCCAATGCCATCACCGACTACAACAAGCGCCTGGCTGAACTGCGCCGCCGCACAGGCCTCGATCAGATCCTTGCTTGCCCGGCTCGCACCCTGCCTGCGGTGAAGCCCGTCGGCGTGTCCGATATTCCCGTGGAACCGGCCCGCCTGCTACCGGCCTGCGAGGCAGCCAACCCCGGGGCGGTTTGAGCCCCCCCGGCTACGCCTCTTTTTTCCAGAGCCCCTTCGTCCCCTCCGATTCCCGTTGCCCGGCCCTTTGCCAACCGCCGCTGCAGCCCCAGCCCTGGGGCTCCCCGCCACGCTGCGGCTGGGGCTGTTTCAGGGGTGTCTGGGCTGCCTCGCAGTGGTTTTCGCCGGTCTGATGAACCGGGTGATGATCAGCGAGCTCGGTTTCCCGGCTCTGCTGGTGGGCCTGGCCCTGGCCTTCGAGCAGTTCGTCGCCCCCAGTCGGGTGCTGTTCGGCCAGTGCTCAGACGCCTTCCCCATCGGCGGCCGTCACCGCCTTCCCTACATCTGGATTGGCACCAGTCTGTTCTGTGTCCTGGCGGTGCTCTCAGTGCCGCTGATCTTCCATGTCTCCGGACTGTTGGCGGGCGAGAACCCAGGGCTGCTGTGGGCCGGCGTGGCCGCCCTCTGCGGCCTTTTCGCCCTCTACGGTCTGGCGGTGTCCATGGCCAGCACCCCCTATCTCGCCCTGGTGATCGATCGCACCAACGAACAGGAGCGCCCCAGGGCGGTGGGCATCATCTGGTGTCTGCTCACCGTGGGAATCGTGCTGGGGGCCATCGCCACCGCCATTGCTCTGCGGGGCCTGGACGGAGTCAAGGACCCAGCCGTTCTGGAGCCAGTCCTGCTGAGGTTCATGGTGGGCGTCGTCTGCACGGTGTTGCTGCTCACCCTGGTCGCCACCCTCGGCATGGAGCGCTCCAGGCCCGTGCCCAGCCCAGCTACGACAGGCGCTGTGAAGCGGGACGATGCCATCACCCTCCAGCAAGCCTGGGCCCTGGTCACCTCCAGCCGGCAGGTGCTGGTGTTCTTTCTGTTCCTGGTGCTGTTCACCCTGGGTCTTTTTCTTCAGGACCCGATCCTGGAGAGCTATGGGGCTGAGGTGTTCGGCATGCCGATTGCTGCCACGGCATCCCTCAACGCCATCTGGGGGATCGGCACCCTGATGGGCCTGCTGCTGGCAGGCCTGTGGATTGTGCCCCGCTTCGGCAAGTTGGCTACCGCCAGGTTGGGTTGTCAGTTGATCGCCGCCAGCCTGCTGCTCCTGCTGCTGGCGGGTTTCACCGCCCAGGTCACCCTGCTCCAGCTGGTGATGCTGTTGTTCGGCCTCTCGGCTGGCATCGGCACCAACAGTGCTCTTGTGCTGATGCTCGATCTCACCCTGCCCGAAGCGGCCGGCACCTTTGTGGGCGTGTGGGGTCTGGCCCAGGCCCTGTCCCGGGCCCTCGGCAAGGTGTTCGGCGGTGGACTGCTGGATCTCGGTCGCTGGCTGGCGGGATTGCTTGGGCTGGATGGGTCCGCATTTCCGGCCTATGCCCTGGTGCTGAGCGTGGAGGTGCTGGTGGCCATCGGGGCGCTGGTGGCCCTCAGCAGGGTGAACCTGCGTCAGTTCAGGGAAGATACGGGGCGAAGCCTCACCAGGGTGCTGTCCCTCGAAATCGGATGACTGTGGTGCCCTCCCCTGCCGATCTGGACCCGGGTCTGATGGCCCTGCTGGATCAGGTCGGAGAGCGCCAGCGCCGGGATTTCGGCCACATGGTGTCCGATGTGAAGGCCGATGGCAGCCTGATCACCGCCTGTGACCGCTGGAGTGACGCCACGCTGGTGCGTGGGCTGGCCGAACACTTCCCCGGAGAGGGAGTCCTCAGCGAGGAGGGCGATCGGCGTGTGCCCGCCACTGCCAGCTACTGGGTTGTGGATCCCCTTGACGGCACCACCAACTTTGCGGCGGGGATTCCCTACTGGGCCATTTCCCTTGCCCGATTCCAGGATGGTGAGCCCCAGATGGCGGTCCTGGATGTGCCGCCCCTGCGGCAGCGGATCGTGGCCTTGCGCGGCCAGGGGGCCTGGCGCAACGGCAAGCGCCTGTCCCCCCCCTCGCTGCAGAGCCATCCGGCAGGCTGCGCCTCCCTCTGCAGCCGCTCGATCGGCGTGTTGCAGAAACTGCCCCATCAGCGCTTCCCCGGCAAGATTCGCCTGCTGGGGGTGGCCAGCCTCAATCTGGTGAGCGTGGCCATGGGCCAGACCGTCGCCGCCCTGGAGGCCACGCCCAAGATCTGGGATTTGGCGGCGGCCTGGCTGGTGCTCACCGAGCTCGACTGCTCCCTGCGCTGGCTGGCCCGCTCTCCCGACGGCCTGGTACCCGGCACCGACCTTAGCGAAGCCGATTTCCCCGTGCTTGCGGCCGATCAGCCCGAAACCCTGGACCGTTTCCTGCCCTGGGGCGAGGCCTTGCTGGCCTGATTGCCTGTGGGGGGAGTCCCGTGATAAGGTTTTGGACTGCGCAAAGCGAGAGCTAAGCGCGGCTTACTGGATCC
>JBBASN010000012.1:0-32191 GCA_040399225.1 Prochlorococcaceae cyanobacterium
GGGTGGGCAGCAGGTCGGCATTGGAGCGGGCGATCGCCTCGGGGGCGAACTGGATCGCACCCTCGCCGCTCTGGAACTGCTTGGTCACCGCCTCCAGCACCGTGTCCCAATCCGGGCGGGTGTGGAACACGCGCGTGTGGTTCGCCATCCGCAGCGCGTCGCGCTCCGGGTCGATGCGCCAGTTGCCCTCGCTGTCCTGCTGCCAGAGGTTGTCCTTGGCGCCGGCGGCCGAGTTGTCCTCCGCCGAGAACTGGCGCATGCCGGCGCTGCGGCGGATGTTGCCGGCCACGATCGTCACCGCCGCCTCATCGATCAGCAGGCAGCACTCCACCGACGTGAGCTGCCGGCCCTGGGCCTTGTTGAGGATCTGGGCCACCCGGCCGTAGAGGTCCTTCAGCTTCACCGGGTTGGCCATGCCGCCGAAGCCCTTGAGCGTTTCGCCCACCGGCCGTACATCCGACAGATCCACGCTGATCTCGATCGGCGCGCTGGCGTCGAAGCGCTCGTCGCTGCTCAGCTCCAGCAGCAGCTGGTAGCTGTCCACCCAGCCGCGGCGGGTGTCGCCCACCTTCACCGCCACCCGCTGGCCCTCGATCGTGTGGGTGGTGCTCTGCTGGCGCTGGCCTGCCGGTGTGGCGCCGATGTCGGTCACGCCGGTGATCACCAGCTGGTTGCGCACCGCCGGCAGCCTGGAGATCAGCCGCGGCTCAATGATGGCGCCGGTGCCGCAGCCCATCATCGCCAGGTCCATCATCAGCCCGAAGGCCTCCCAGTCCACCAGGTTGGTGGAGGTGCAGTTGTAGGCGCCGCTGAAGTTGTGGCGCTGCTCGATCCAGGGCGTGCCGCCGATCCACAGCCAGCGGCCCGAGGGCAGCGCCTTCTGCTCCAGCTGCATCCGCCGCAGCAGTTCCACCTCCGCCTCGCTGAGGTTGCCCAGCTGGCGCAGGCCGCCCAGGTTGCGTTCCGCCACCTGCCGCCAGCTCTCGCGGCCCCCCTCCAGCCGGCGCGAGTAGGTGCGGTAAAACACCGGGCTGGCCGCCGGCGCGGAGGCGGGGAAGTCGCCTCGGGCGTCGCTGCCCAGGCCGCCGCTGCCGTCGCCGTTGGGCCGCACGGCAGAACTGTCGGCAAGGAGGGCAGCGGGCCGCTGGGCGGAGAGGGTCACCGGCGATTCATCCACAGGGGTTGCCGAACCATAACGCCAGGGATGGGGGGTGCAAGCGTCCATCACCACCAGTGGCGGTGGTTGGCAGTCGCTCGCCAGAGTGGGTGCCCCATCCCTGCTGCCATGGCCCTGCCGCGCACCCCAGAGCCCGAACTGATGGACGGCGCCGAGCAGGTGGAGGCCTACGCATCCGCTGATTTCGAGGCCTCTGATCAGGCGATGGTGGAGCGGCTCGCCCACCTCTGCGGCGACGACCCCGGCCCGCAACTGGCGGACCTGGGCTGCGGACCCGGCAACATCAGCTTTCGTCTGGCCCACCGCTGGCCCGCCGCCCAGGTGCTCGGCCTCGATGGGGCGCCACGGATGTTGGCCATTGCCGAGCAGCGGCTGGCCGCTGAGCCTGAGCTGGCCGGCCGGCTCCACTTCCAGGAAGCTCTGTTGCCCCTGCCGGAGTCGGCGCCCCTGCCCGCAACCTTCAGAGCAGGTTGTTTCAGCGCCGTTCTCAGCAACAGCCTGCTGCACCACCTCCACGATCCCCTTGGCCTCTGGCAGGCGGTGGCCCAGCTCGGCGCCCCGGGCGCCTTTGTGTATGTGCAGGACCTGCGCCGGCCGCCCAGTGCCGCCGCCGTGGAGGAGCTGGTGGCCGCCGCGATGGCCGATGCACCGGAGGTGCTGCGCCGCGACTACCGGGCCTCGCTGCACGCCGCCTTCTCGCCCGCCGAGGTGGCCGCCCAGCTGCAGCAGGCCGGGCTGGGCGGGCTGCAGGTGGCGTCCCTGGGCGACTGCTATCTGGAGGTGTGGGGCCGGCTCACAGCCAGGTGCGACGCCGGAACCACAGCACCAGCAGCACCGTGAGCGTCACCATCGCCATCCACACGGCGGCATAGCCGTAGCGCCAGTCGAGCTCCGGCATGTGCTTGAAATTCATTCCATACACCCCGGCGATGAAGGTGAGCGGGATGAAGATCGTGGAGATGATGGTGAGGGTTTTCATCACCTCGTTCATGCGGTTGCTGAGCGAGGAGAGGTAGGTGTCGTGCAGGCTCGTCACCATGTCGCGGCTGGTCTCCACCATGTCGATCACCTGCACCGTGTGGTCGTAGAGGTCGCGCCAGAACACGGTGGTCTCGCTGCGGATCACGGCGGCTTCGCCCTTGCCGATCGCCGCCACCACCTCCCGCATCGGCCAGACGGCACGGCGCAGGGCGAGCAGCTCGCGCTTGAAGCGATGCACCTCCTCCACCCGCACGCGGGCGGGATTGTTCAGCACCGTGTCGTCGAAGTCCTCGATCCGTTCACCGATCCATTCCACTGCCAGGAAATAGTGATCCACCACCGCATCGAGCAGGCAGTAGGCCAGGTAGTCGGCGCCGAGGGTGCGCACCCGGCCGCTGCTGCCGCGGATCCGGGCCCGCACGGAGGCGAATACATCCCCGTCATCCTCCAGGAAGGAGAGAACCCAGTCGCTCCCCAGGATCAGGCTCACGTGCTCGATGCACACATCGGCAGCGGCCGCATCGATCTCCAGCATCTTCAGCGCCGCGAATCCGTAGCTGGGAAACTGCTCCCACTTCGGTCGCTGGGAGGTGTTGGCGATGTCCTCCCGGGTCATCGGATGGAGACCGAAGGCGTCGCCGATCGCCTCGATCAGGGCCACGTCGTGCACGCCGCTCACATTCACCCAGGTGACGCCGCCCCGGCAGGAACCCGGCCGGCACTGCTCGAGGTCGGCGTCCTCCTGATCGTCCAGCCGGTTGCAGTCGTAGCGGATCAGATGGAGGGTGGTTCGCTCCCGTCGGCGCTCCCCCACGAACACCGCCTTGCCCGGGACCTGGAAGGCCGTCGCCCGGCTGGAGGGGCGCAGGTGGCGCAGCGGGAGGGCGGACATGCCGGACGGGCGTCCAGGGCATCCCATCCTGCCGGTCCAAGCGAGCGGTGGCCTGGCAGGCTGGGCCGATGACCAGCGCCCCCATCCCGGCAGAGCTTCAGTCCCTGGCCGAGGCCGTGGCCCGGCGCCGCAATTTCGCGATCATTTCCCACCCGGACGCGGGCAAGACCACCCTCACCGAGAAGCTGCTGCTCTACGGGGGTGCGATCCAGCAGGCCGGCGCCGTGAAGGCCAAGGGGGAGCAGCGCAAGGTGACCTCCGACTGGATGGAGCTGGAGAAGCAGCGCGGCATCTCGATCACCTCCACCGTGCTGCAGTTCGACTATTCCGGCAGCACGATCAACCTGCTCGACACCCCGGGCCACCAGGACTTCTCGGAAGACACCTACCGCACGCTTGCCGCCGCCGACAACGCGGTGATGCTGGAAGACGCCGCCAAGGGCCTCGAACCGCAGACGCGCAAGTTGTTCGAGGTCTGCCGCATGCGCGAGATCCCGATCTTCACCTTCATCAACAAGATGGACCGGCCGGGGCGCGAGCCCCTGGAACTGCTCGATGAGATCGAGCAGGAGCTGGGCCTGGCCTGCTGGCCGGTGAACTGGCCGATCGGCAGCGGCGACCGCTTCCGCGGCGTGATCGACCGCCGCACGCGCCAGGTGATCCTGTTTGAGCGGGCCGAGCGGGGCCGGGCTAGCGAAGAGAAGGTGCTGTCGGTGCAGGAGGCCCGCGACACGGGCGCCGTGGAAGCGGAGCTCCTGGATCAGGCCCTGGAGGAACTGGAGTTGCTGGAGGGGGCCGGGGCCGACCTCGACCTGGAGCTGGTGCACGGCGGTGAGCTCAGCCCGGTGTTCTTCGGCTCGGCGATGACCAACTTCGGCGTGCGGCCGTTTCTGGATGCCTTCCTGGAGCTGGCCCAGAAACCGATCGCCCGCACCAGCAGCGCCGGCGCGATCGAGCCGGTGGCGCCGGGCTTCAGCGGCTTCGTGTTCAAGCTGCAGGCCAACATGGATCCGCGCCACCGCGACCGGGTGGCGTTTGTGCGCGTGTGCAGCGGCAAGTTTGAAAAGGACATGGCGGTGCAGCATGCGCGCACGGGCCGCACCATCCGCCTCTCGCGGCCCCAGAAACTGTTCGGCCAGGACCGCGAAGTGGTGGAGGACGCCTACCCCGGCGATGTGATCGGCCTCAACAACCCGGGCATGTTCGCCATCGGCGACACCCTCTATGTGGGCCCCCGCCTGGAATACGAGGGCATTCCCTGCTTCAGCCCGGAGATCTTCGCCTGGCTGCGCAACCCCAACCCCTCGGCCTTCAAGAGCTTCCGCAAGGGGGTGAACGAGCTGCGCGAGGAGGGCGCCGTGCAGATCCTCTACGACACCGACGAGAGCAAGCGCGATCCGATCCTGGCGGCGGTGGGCCAGCTGCAACTGGAGGTGGTGCAGTACCGCCTGGAGAATGAATACGGCGTGCAGACCCGGCTGGAGCCCCTGGGCTTCTCCGTGGCCCGCTGGGTGGTGGGCGGCTGGCCGGAGCTGGAGAAGGTGGGGCGCATCTTCAACTGCAAGACCGTGCGCGACGCCTGGAACCGGCCCGTGCTGTTGTTCAAGAACGACTGGAACCTCAACCAGCTGCGCGACGACCACCCCGAGCTGGAGCTCAGCGCCGTGGCACCGGTGGTGAGCGGGGTGGAGCCGATCAGCCTCTGACGGCGCAAGCCACAGTCGCCCAGCCGCCGCGCCAGACTCGAATGTAACGATCCATCACGGCGATGCCTGAGCCGCTCTGGCTGGTGCGTCCCCGTCCCGACGGGGGTTGCGACTACGTAAACTTTCAGCCGCAACCGGGGATGGAGCCCACCGGGGTCTCCAACACCTCGCAGGGCCCCTCACCCGCACCGGTGGTGGAGATGCGCCAGGGCAGCCACCTGCCGCCCCAGATGCCCCTGCTCAAGCACCGCCGGCGCCTCGATCCAGCGGAGGCCAGGCGCTGGCAGGAGCGCCTGCTGCAGGAGGGGGGATTCCGCAGCAGCGAACCCCTCTTCTAGGCCGCGCCTCGATACGCTCTGCACAGGTGTTCCACTCCCTTGCGTCCGGTGATGTCCGACTCCCCCGACCCGAACGCCAACCAGGCCCCCTCGCCCTACGAGCGTCTGGGAATCAATCCGGATGCCAGCTTCGATGCCGTGCAGGAGGCCCGCAATGCCCGCCTGCTCGAGGCCGGGGAGGACCCCATGGCCCGCTCCCGGGTGGAGGCGGCCTACGACGCCGTGCTGATGGACCGGCTCAAGGAGCGCCAGCAGGGCAAGGTGAGCACGGCGGCCCGCAGCGCCTCCGCCAAGGAGCAGCAGCAGGCCAGTCCACCCCCGCGCCTGTCCCTGCCGGCGGTGCCCAAGGTGGCCCTGCCCCGGGTGTCGGCCCCCAGCTTCAGCGCCCCATCCCTCAGCCTGAGCGAGGGCCAGGACCGCTGGCTCGCCCTGGCTGGTTCCGGCCTGTTGCTGGCGCTGCTGTTGCTGCTGCCCACCCCCCCGGCCGAGTTGCTGCTGGCCCTGGCCACCGCCCTCTGCGTGGTGTGTCTGCAGCGTCGCCGTCGCCGTTTCCTGGCCGCGGTGGGTTGGGGTTTCGGCCTGCTCAGCCTCGGCCTGATCCTGGGCGGGCTGCTGCTGGCTCTCAGCCCGGGCGAGCTGCCCCTGGGGCTCCCCCTCGATCACCTGCAGGTGCAGAGCATTCCGGCCCTGCTGCTGCTGCTGCTCGGCTCCCTGCTGGTGGCCTGACCGGCAGCCCCACACCCCTCACCCGGAGGGCGTGAGCTCAGCGATCAGCGCCTCCAGCTCGCTGCCGCCCACCTGATACACGGCGTTGCAGAAGTGACAGGTGAGTTCGGCCTGCCCGTCCTCGGCGAGCATGGATCCCAGTTCGTCGCGGCCCAGTAGCTTGAGGGCACCCAGGCTGCGCTCCCGGCTGCAGGGGCAGCTGAAGCGCACCATCTGGCAGGGTTCCCCTCCGCCCAGGGGTTGGGGATCGAGGTCGGGGAAGATGTCCTCCAGCAGGGTCTGCAGGTGCCCGTCGCAGGCCGCCAGACGCTGGCTGAAGCCGCTCACCTCCCGGCAGCGCTCCTCCAGCAGGGCCACCAGGGCCGGTTCCCGCGCCGCCTTGGGCAGCACCTGCACGAGCACGCCGCCGCTGCAGGACACGCCACCGCTGTTGAGCTGTTCACCGACGAACACCGCCGAAGGGGTCTGCTCGGAGTGCAGCAGGTAGGAGGCCACGTCGTCGCCGATGCCGCCACTCACCAGCTCCACCGTGGAGCTGAACGGTTCCCCTTCGCCCAGATCCCGCACCACGTGGAGGTAGCCGGTGCCGGTGGCGCCGCGGAAGTCGAACTGGCGGCCGCCGTGGCCGTCGTCGAGCAGGTCGAGTTCCAGCGAGGGTTCACCCACGTAGCCCCGCACCGTGCCGTTGCGACCCGCGTCCACCATCAGGCCGCGCAGGGGCCCATCGGAGGAGATGCGCAGATTCACGCGGCCATGGGCCACCTTCATCGAGCTGGCCAGCAGCAGGCCGGCGGTCATCGCCCGGCCCAGCAGGGCGGTGGTGAGGAAGGAGAGCTGGTGGCGCTCGGCGGCCCGGCGGCTGGCCTCCGTGGTGGTCACCGCCACCAGGCGGATGCCACCGCCGGCGGCGGTGGCGCGCAACAGCTGGTCACTCACGCTGGCCGGCTCGCAGTAGGGGCATCGTACGGATCCCCTCCCTGCGCCTCAGGCGACCGGCGGGCGCTGAGCACGCCCCGTTCCAGCTGCCAGCTGCAGTGGGCCAGATCTCTGAACAACTGCGGTTCGTGGGTCACCACCAGCACGGCCCGCTCCCTGGCCAGCACGGCCAGCAGGTCCACCACATCGGCCCGCACGGCCCAGTCGAGGCCGGCGGTGGGTTCATCGAGCAGCAGCACCGGCGGGTCGCGCAGCAACTGCACCGCCAGGGCCAGGCGCCGCTGCTGCCCGCCACTGAGCTGCTCCGGCGGCTGCTGTGGTGACAGCCCCGCCAGCCCCACCAGGTCGAGGATCTGCTCCAGGCGCTCCGCGGGCTGGCGCCGCTGGCCGAGGCGCAGCTCCTGGCCCACGCTCAGGCCGAGGAAATGGCGCTCGGGGAACTGGAACACCAGGCCGCACAGCCAGCGGCGCTGGCGGCCGCTGAGCACTTCCCCGTTCCAGCTCACCTGCCCCCGTTCCGGTTCCGCCAATCCGCTGATCACCTCCAGCAGGGTGGTCTTGCCGCTGCCGCTGCGGCCGGCCACGAGGCCCAGCTGCCCCTGGGCCAGCCGCAGGTTCACCCCATCGAGCACCGGCCTGGCCGCCGTGGCCGGCTGGTAGCGCACCCCGCAGACGTCGAGCATGGCCCCAGCATGCCAAGCCGCCCGCCGGCCACGGGTAGGGGATAGTGAGGGTTCCCCCGTGCCAACCCCCTGCCCGATGGAGGTGCGTTTCCGCGAGTTCGATCCCTTCAACTGCTGGATCTGGCTGCACTTCCCCCATCCACCTGGCCAGGGGGAGCGGGGTTACCTGGAGACCACCTTCGACAGCTGGTTCTTCCTGGGCAAGCTGGGCGCCTTCAACGCCGAGAACCTGCAGGCCCACGAGGCCGATGGGGCCGACCTGGGCTGGATGGCCTATGACGCCGAGGCGGCGGCAGGCTGCCTGCCCGCCCTGATGCACAACATGGGTCCCATCGAGTACCAGGGCAGCTGGGCCCGCTGCTGGGTGGACCTGGGCACCAGCGATGCCTTCGGCCTGGACGTGCTGATCAATGCCCTGCGCCAGCTGGACAACGACCTGCTGGAGATCGAGGAGCTGTGCATCGGTGGCATCAACGAAGACTGGCCGGTCGAGGAGCAGAGCGAAGCCCTGTTCCCCCTGATGGGCAGCTGAGGTTGCGGCGGTGACCCGGGAGTGGCGTCGCTTGCTGGTGTGCCCGCAGCGGCTGGCCGCCTGCGCCGGCCGCCTGGAGCTGCTGGCCAAGGAGAGCCACTACCTGCGCCGGGTGCTGCGGCTGCGCGGAGGCGAGCAGCTGGCCCTGCTCGACGGCCAGGGCCGGCTGTGGACTGCCCGGCTCGAGCTGGTCGCAGGCCGCGGCCGGGAGCCCCAGCCACCTGCCCTGGCCGTGCTGGAGCAGCCGCTCGCTGAGCCCCTGCTGGTGCAGCCCCCGCCCCGGCCTGCTCTGGAACTGGCGGTGGCCCTGCCCCGGTTGGATGCGGATGGGGCGCTGCGCATGGCCTGTGAGCTGGGTATCGACCGCTTCACGCCCCTGCAGGCGGCCCGCAGCGCGGTGTCGCCGGAGCGCGTCAGGCCCCAGCGGCTGCAGGCGATCGTGCGCGAGGCGGTGGAGCAGTGCGAGCGGCTCTGGCTGCCCCAGCTCGCGCCCGAACAGGCCGCATCCCAGTGGTTCGGGTCTGAGCTGGCGGAGCCACCGGGCGCCGCCGCCGCTGAGCTGCGGCTGCTGGCCACCACCCGGCGGCCGGGGCTTGTTCCCCTGGAAGATCTGCTGCAGGCCCACCCGGGGCCGGGGGCACCGTTGACCGTTCCCCAGTGGATCCGGCTGGCGATCGGCCCGGAGGGAGGCTGGACCGGCGAGGAGGAGGAGGACGCCGAAGGAGCCGGATGGCTGCTGGTGAGCCTGGGGGACACCATCCTGCGCACCTCGACGGCGGCGGTGCTGGCGGCCGGCTGGCTGGCCGCCTGGCGCCGCCTGCTGTGCCGCAGAGGGGAGGAATTCAGCTCTTGAACAGGTCGGCGGCCATCGCCTTGAAGCCCGCCAGGTTGGCGCCGGCGGTGCGGCGGCGGCTGGCGATCGCGTTGGCTGGATTGAGGCAGTCGGGGGCGAAGGTGGCGCTGCTGGGGGCAGGCCGTGCCTCCTGGGCGGCCCGCAGCTCGGCGGCGATCGCCTCAGCGGTGGTGAGCATCGGCTTGGCCGGCGCCGCGGCTGCGGCAGCAGCCGAGCCAGCCTGGACGACCGCCTTGGCTTCCGCCTTGGCGGTGGCCGGGGCTGCGGCTGGGGCCGCTGAGGGGGCAGCAGCCGGTTCGCGCACCGCCACCTGCACAGGGGCTGGAGCCGGGGCAGCCTGACCAGCCGCCGCCGACTTGCCCGCCTCGTTGCCGAGGTCGAGGAAGAACGACTCCTTGCGCTTGAAGAACATCACCACAGCCCTGGGGTGGGCTGATTATCCGCTGCCGGCGGCGCGTCCCGGGCCGCTCCGTAGGGCTGTGCAACACAGCCCGTCACCCCACACACTGGGGCCTCGCCCGCTGCCCATCCCCGTGACCATCCCGTCTCCGGACTGGCTGCCGGCCCAGCAGCCGCTCCTCTGGTTGCTGGCCCTGGTTCTCAATGGGGTGCTGATCGCCATCGCCCAGTGCCTGCCCCTGCTCACGCCCGCCGGCTGGTGCCATGCCGCCATCCTGGGCACGATCCTCTGGGGCAGCCTCGGACCGCGCGGCTGGCTGGCGGTGGTGGTGTACCTGCTGGTGGGGTCCCTGGTGACCCGCCTGGGCTTCCGCCGCAAGCAGCAGCAGGGGCTGGCCGAGGCCAGGGGGGGGCGGCGCGGGCCGGAGAACGTGTGGGGCTCGGCGGCCACCGGTGCCCTGCTGGCCATGGCCATCGCCCTGGCGCCTCAGGCCTGGCAGCGGCCGCTGCTGCTGGCCGTCGTGGCCAGTTTTGCCGCCAAGCTCGCCGACACCTGCGGCAGTGAGGTGGGCAAGCGCTGGGGGCGGCGCTGCGTGCTGATCACCAACCTGCGCCCCGTGCCCCCGGGCACCGACGGAGCGATCAGCCTGGAGGGCAGCCTGGCCAGCCTGGCGGGCAGTGCCCTGATGGCTGGCCTCGGCCTGCTGCTGGGGCTGCTTGCCGATCTCCCCTCGGCCCTGCTGGTGACCCTGGTGGGCCTGGTGGCCACGCTGCTGGAGAGCGTGATCGGTGCCACGGCCCAGCGGCGTGTCCAGTGGCTGAGCAACGAGATGGTGAATGGGATTCAGACGGCCCTGGCGGCGGCCCTTGCCCTGCTGGGCTCCAGCTGGCTGCTGGCCGCCTGAAGGGAGCGCCTCAGCTCTTCCGCCCGCCGCCGGCAGTCGAGGGCGGTGCGACCCTGCTGCTCGGCCACGGCGCTCCAGCTCAGCCCGTCGATCCAGCGGGCCGCCAGCAGCTCGCGGTCGGCGGGCGGCAGGCCTGCCATCTGCCGCCGCAGCCAGCGGAGCTGGGGGTCGCCATTCCCGTCAGTCGGTGTGGCGGCTGAGCTGAGCTGATCCAGCCAGCACTCGCCCGCGTCCTCGCCGTCGCTGCCCCGCAGGGGCAGGTCGAGGCTGGAGACCTCAAGGGCACGCCGTACGGCATCGGCCTCCTGCAGCCGCCGCAGGCTGCAGCCCAGGGCTGCGGCCAACTCGGTTGCCGGCAGGGGGCTCAGGCCCGCCGCCCGCCGCTTCTCCTGCAGCCCGCGGGCCCGCTGCTGCAGTTCCCGCAGGCGCCGTGGCGTGCGCAGCGGCTGCTGGCGCTCCCGCTGATCCATGCGCATTGCCCCCTGGATGTAGGGCACGGCAAAGCTGCTCAGGGCCACATTGCGGCTGGTGTCAAAGCTCTCCACCGCCCGGATCAGACCCTCGTAGCCGGCCGAGCAGAGGTCGTCGTAAGGCCGGCCGCTGCGCTGGCTTTCGCGGTTGGCCACCATGTGCACCAGTCCGAGGTTCTGGCTCACCAGGGCGTTGCGCCACTGCAGGCGGGCGGTGGCGGCCCGGCTGCCGTCGAGGCGGGAGAGGCGTTCCCGGGTGGGCTGGCACGGGCGGCCGGTGCTGGGGCGAGCTGCAGCCGGGCGGGTAGGGGCTGGGCTGGAGGAAGGGGAAGGAGCCATGGGATGGCTGGGGGGATGGGGTGAGGAGGGCCTCGCGTCGAGGCCTGCATTCAGCCTCCGCGCCCTGATCTGCCGCGCCCTCACCGGCATGGGTGGTTCGGATCACCCACCTGGAGGATGGAGGCTGCGGGTGGCTTGAATACAGCTCGTTGTGCCGATTGGCCAGCCATGCCGATTGCCGCCACCGCCACAGCCACCGCCACCGCCACCGCCACATCCGATGCCCCTGGCCCGGCCCCGGCCCCGCAGGGTCGTCGCAAGCGGGCGCTGGAACGGGACCTGGAGGAGGCCCGCCGCATCGGCCGCTGGCTCAGTGATGAGGAGCGGGCCGAGCGCGCCCTGGAGCAGCAGCGGCAGCAGCAGGCCATCCAGGGGGAGCGCCAGCGGCGCCGCAAGCTACTGGCCGTGCTGGTGGTCTCGCTGCTACTCCCCCCTCTCTGGCCCCTGGCGATCGCCCTCACCCTCTATTTCCTCTTTCCCGCCACCACCCTGCGCGTGGCCGTGGCCACCGGCTTGAGCCTGCTGGCTCTGGGGGGGCTGCTTGCCGTGCTGATCACCACCCTGGTGGTGGCCCTGCTCACCCTTCTGTTCTGAACCACTCTCCCGGGCTGGTCAGACCTGCGCTGTGGGGATCTGCATCAGCTGCAGGTCGGCCCACTGCAGCAGGGCCGGCCACTGGCGCACCCGCTCGAACAGCTGGCGGTGCCCCTCCGAATTGAGGTGCAGACCATCGCCGTGCAGCCAGTCCGGCCAGCGGGGATCGGCAAGCAGGTCGTCGAGCAGCGGCAGAAACGACACTCCGGCCTCCATGCAGGCCTCCTCCACCAGTGCCTCGTAGCGGCGCACGTCCTCCAGCTGATACCAGAGCACCTCGGCAAAGGGCATCGCCTCCTCACGCACCGGCGTGAGGCCGATCATCAGCACCGGGGCGATGGTGCGGGCCTGTTGCAGCAGCCGCTGCAGGCCGAACAGGAAGCCCTCTGGATCCAGCTGGTGGCGGCCGTCGCGCCGGCCCACCCGCGCCGTGTCGTTGAGCCCCACCGCCAGCAGGATGCCCTGGGGTTGCTGGCGCCGCAGCTCGCCGCGGCTGCGCACTTCCGCCTGCAACCGGCCCGCCACCCGCTCCAGGCCGTCGCCCCGCACCCCCAGCGGGTAGAGCACAGGCCCCAGCGGCAGGTCCATCCAGTGGCGGCGCAACCGCTCGCACCAGCCCCCCTCCAGCGGGTCGCCCCAGCCGTACACGCCGCTGTCTCCCAACACGATCAGCTTGCGGGGTATGGCGGCGGGCACGCTGGCGGGCATGGCGGCTGGCGGTGATGGGCTGATCCTGCCCCAGCCCTGAACCGGGCCGCCGTGGCAGCACACCCGCGCCGCCAGGCACGATTGGGCGATGGTGTCTTCCTCCTGCCCGCCGGGCTCTGCTGCGCCTGACCCATCCGGGCTCCCGGGCGACGCCAGCGGGCTTGTGCCAGTGCCGGCTTTCCTGGCGGCTGCCGGGGGCGCCGTGGTGGATGTGCGCAGCCCGGCGGAGTTTGCCCAGGGCCATATCCCCGGCGCCCACAACCTGCCGCTGTTCGACGACGCCGGCCGCGCCGCCGTGGGCACCCTCTACAAGCAGCAGGGCCGCAAGGCGGCGGTGCTGCACGGCCTGGCCCTGGTGGGGCCGCGCCTGGAGGCGATGGCCGCCCAGCTGGATGCCCTGGCGGCCAGGGCGCCGGGGCTGCCCCTGCGGCTGCTCTGCTGGCGGGGCGGCATGCGCAGCGCCAGCGTGGCCTGGCTGGCGGGCCAGTTCGATCTGCCGGTGCTGCGGCTGGACGGGGGCTACAAGGCCTTTCGCCGCTGGGCCCTGGATCTGTTCGAGCGGCCCTGGCCCCTGCGGCTGCTCGGTGGCCGCACCGGCACCGGCAAGACCGACCTGCTGCTTGCCCTGGCCGAGCGGGGGGTGGCGGTGGTGGATCTGGAGGGCCTGGCCCACCACCGCGGCAGCAGCTTCGGCGGCCTGGGCCAGCCGCCCCAGCCCAGCAGCGAGCACTACGAGAACCGTCTGGCCCTGGCCTTGATCGCGCTGGTGGATGCGGCCGAGATCTGGCTGGAGGCCGAGAGCGCCCAGGTGGGACGCTGCCGCATCCCGGGCGGACTGTGGCGGCAGATGCGCTCGGCCCCGGCCCTGGAGGTGCAGCGGCCTTTGGCGCAGCGGGTGGACCAGCTCGTGGCCGTGTACGGGGTGCAGGACCCTGGGGCCCTGGCCGAGGCCACCAGCCGCATCGCCCGCCGGCTGGGCCCCCAGCGCACGGCGGCGGCCCTGGAGGCGATCGAGCGCCGCGACTGGGCCGCCGCCTGCCGCCAGATGCTCGACTACTACGACCGCTGCTACGACCACGACCTCAGCGGCCATGCCAGCCGGCCGGTGGAGCTGGGGGCGCTCAGCCCAGCGGCGGCGGCGGAACTGCTGCTGCGGCAGGGGCTGGTGCGGCCCCGGGGGGTGGCGTGAACCCGGGGGCTGGCGTGTCGGCGCTGAGGCGGTGGCGCAGCCGGTCGCTCAGGTCTTCTCCAAGCAGGGTGAGGGCGGCGTAGGCCAGCACCAGGGCGGCCAGCTGGTCCCACGCGAAGCTGCTCAGGGCCTCGAGCAGCTGGCTGCCCAGGCCGGTGGCGCCCACCAGCCCCACCACCACCGATTCCCGCAGGATCACGTCAGCCCGGTAGGCGCCGTAGGCCAGGTAGGGCCGTGCCAGGGGGCTGAACTGCCCGTAGAGCAGGGCCAGCCGCGGGCCGCTGCCGCCGGCCACCAGGGCCTGCTCGGCGGCGGTGCCGGTGTGGGCGGCGGCCTCCAGCAGCAGGCGCCCCAGGATGCCGAGGTTGTGAAAGCCCAGGGCCAGGGCACCGGTGACCACCCCTGGCTCCAGCACGAACAGCAGCAGCAGGGCAGTGAGCGGCGGCGGCCACAGCCGGCCCAGGGCCCACAGCCCCTGCAGGCCCAGCCGGGCCCAGGGCCAGGGGGCCACCAGCAGCAGCAGCAGGGGGGCGCCGCCCACGGCCAGGGCCGCAGCCAGGCCGGTGAGCAGCACGGTGCCGGCCACCAGCCGGGCCCAGGGCAGCGCCGCCACCGCCCCCCAGTCGGCCGTTCCGAACGGGGGCAGGCCCTGCCACTGCAGCAGCTGGCCTGGATGGATGCCCAGGCTCCAGGCCACACCCATCAACAGGGGCAGCAGCCCCACGCTGGCCAGCAGCAGCTCCTGGCCCTGGCGCCCCACCGGTTGGCGCCCATTGCCGAAGCGCAGGGGCATGGCCCAGCGGCGGCGCAGGCCGGTGACCAGGGCTTCCAAGGCCAGCATGGCGAGCAGCAGGGCCCAGAGGCCGGTCCACAGCTCACGGAAGGCGAGCGACTGCAGCGTGAGCCGTAGTTCCGTGCCCAGACCGCCCAGCCCGAACACCCCGAGCAGGGTGGCGCTGCGCAGGGCGCACTCCAGCCGGTAGCCGCCGTAACTCAGCAGTTGGGGCAGCAGCGGCGGGCCAAGGGCGGTGAGCAGGGCAGCCGGTGCGTTGGCGCCGGCGCTGCGCAGGGCCTCGAGTGCCCCCATGGGCAGGTTGTCGATCTGGTCACTCACCACCCGCGCCACCAGGGCGCCGAAGGGCACGGCGATGGCCACCACCGCCACGGCTGGCTGCAGCCCCAGCAGCTGCAGCAGCAGCAGGCCCCACAGCAGCTCGTGGATCGAGCGGGGCAGGGCCAGCAGACGGCGGATCAGCTCCGCCGGCCAGCGACGGCCCGCCAAGCTGTGCCACACCACCCGCGAGCTGGTGATTCCCAGCAACAGCCCCAGGGCCAGGCTGCCGGCCCAGCCCAGCAGCGCGATGCCCACGGTCACGCCCAGGCCGTCCACCACCGAACGCAGCACCAGGGGATCGAGGGAGGGCTGGAGGGCGGCCAGGGCGAACTGACCCACCAGATCCCAGCCCCCGCCGTGGGCCAGGGCCGGCAGCACCAGGGCCAGGGGCAGCAGCGCCAGGGCCGGCAGCAGCACCCACAGCGGGGCGGAGAGGGTGGGCTGGGCGTTCCCGCTCCCGCTGGCGGTTCTCATCGCTGGTTGGGCGCCTCCTGCGCAGTGCTGCCGTAGAGGCGCGCGAGGGCGCGGGGCAGGGTCCCGTCGTCTGCAGCGCCCAGGGGCAGGTCGAACTCCAGCCGACCGGCCCGCAGCCCCACCACCCGATCGAAGCCCGCCAGAAGGTCTGGGCGGTGCAGGCTGAGCAGCAGGGCCCGGGGGGCCAGGCCCTGGCTCAGCAGCAGCTCCAGCAGCTCAGCGGCCAGCCGGGGATCGAGGCTGGCCAGGGGCTCATCGGCCAGCAGGAGCAGGGGCTCCTGGCGCAGCAGCCGGGCCAGGGCCACCCGCTGGCGCTGGCCGCCCGAGAGGGCCGACACCGGCTGGTTCAGCAGGGCCGGATCCAGATCCAGCAGCTGCAGCAGCTGCAGACAGGCCTGGGTTTCGAGGGGCAGTAGCAGGTTGAGCAGGGCCCGTGGCCAACCCCAGTGGGCCAGCCGTCCCGCATTGAGGTTCTGCTGCACGCTCAGCTCCTCGATCAGGCGCAGGTCCTGCCAGAGGGTGCCGATGCGGGCCTGCTGACGGCGCCGCCGGCGGCCGCTGCCGGCGGGCCGTTCGCCCTGCCAGCGCACCTCACCGCGGCTCGGTTCGATCAGGCCATTGGCCACCGCCAGCAGGGTGCTCTTGCCGGCGCCGCTTGGGCCCACCAGGGCCACCCGCTCGCCCGCCTGAATTCGCAGGGACACATCAGCCAGACGGGGCGACTGGCGGCCCGCCACGGTGATGGCCTCAAGCTCCAGCAGGGCAGGGGTGGCGTTGCCCATTGTAAGCCGTCACTCCAGGGTGAGTCGATACACGATCAGGGCCAGGATCAGGGCCACCACACTCACTTCCAGCAGGTCCGGGCCGCGGGGATTCATGGGCTCAGGTACGGCGGTTCTCGAGGCTGGCGGCCGAGGGCAGGGCCAGCGCCAGCCCCAGCAGGGGGATTTCAATCAAAAGCTGGCCGTTGCCGAAGGCGATGAAGGCCAGATCCATGAGGGCCACGCTGCGCAGAAACAGCGACCAGGCCTCGTCACTTTCATTGCGAGAGCGCAGCCACAGCACCAGAGCAGCCAGCACCAGCACCAGGTCGATCAGCCAAGACACACCAGGGCACCGCATGGATGCCCCAATTGTGACCGGCGCCGGATCAGCGGATCTTGCCCACCTGGCGGCCCACCTGCTCGATGCGCTGGTAGTCGCTGGCCTTGGCACCGGTGAACTGCTGGGCCCCGAACAGCTCCAGGATCTGCTTCTGCTGCGGGTTGCTGGGCCGCCAGCTGAGGATGGCGCCACGCAGTTTGGCCGTGAAGCCGGCGCCGAAGCGCTTGTCCAGATCGGGCTGGCCGATCCAGTGGTAGTCGGGATAGCCGGGGGTGCGCCAGAGCACGAACACCTTCTTGCGGTCCGTCTTGCCGCTGCGCAGGTTCGCCTTCCACACCTGTTCGTTCACCACGCCGGCGTCGTAGGTGCCGCTCTGAACCAGGGCGATGGTGGCATCGTGGCTGCCGCTGAAACCGGGGGCGCCGCCGGCGAAGTCCTTGAGCTGCACGCCGGCCTGGCTGAGGAACCACTGGGGCATCAGCCGCCCGGAGGTGGAGCTCTCCGAACCGAAGGTGAAGCGCCTGCCCTCCAACACTGTGAGCTGCTTCTGGTTCTGGATCGGCTTGAGGCCGCTCGCCGTGTTGGCGATGAACACACTGGTGAAGGCGGCGTCGATGTCGCGCTGGGCGATCACCTGGGCGCCGGGCTTCTGCAGCCGCGCCTGCACGCCGGTGAGGCCGCCGAACCACACCAGATCGAGGCTGCCGGTGCGGAAGGCGCTCACGGCGGCGGCGTAGTCGGTGACGGGCACGTACTGCACCTTCACCCCCAGCTGACGGCTCAGCTCAGAGGCCACCTGGCCGTAGAGGCGGTTGAGCTTCTCGGGGTTCTGGTCGGGGATGGCACCGATGCGCAGCAGCTTCTGCTGGGCCTGGGCCCGCGGCAGCAGGGTGGCGGCGGAGGGACTGCCGGCATCGCCGGAGAGGGGCGGGGTGACCGCCGGCAGGAGGGCCAGGCACAGCCCCGCCAGCACGGCGGTCCAACGTTCTCGGCTGGTCATCTGTTGAAGAACAGGAAACACCAGCTGATGCTGCTACAGGATCGGCGTCAGAGCTGGCCGAGGAAGCGCTCCAGCCGCTCCAGACCGGTGCTGATCGTGGCCGGCGCGGCGGCGCAGGAGAGGCGGATGCAGCGGTCGTCGCCGAAGACCACCCCTGGCACCACGGCCAGCCCAGCCTCATCGAGCAGGCGGTTGCAGAGGGTCATGGAGTCGAGGCCGTAGGTGCTCACGTCCGGGAAGGCGTAGAAGGCGCCCTCCGGTGGCAGCAGTTGCAGGCCGGGGATGGCGCACAGGCCAGCGGAGAGCAGCGCCCGCCGCTCGTTGAACTGGGCCGCCATCTCGCGCACGCAGTCGCGCGGGCCATGCACCGCCGCCAGCGCGCCGTACTGGGCGAAGGTGCACACGTTGCTGGTGCTCTGGCTCTGCAGGGCACTGGCGGCAGCGATCACCTCCCTGGCGCCGGCCAACCAGCCGATGCGCCAGCCGGTCATCGCCCAGCCCTTGGCGAAGCCGTTCACTGTGAACACCCGCTCCGCCAGATCGGGGGCCACTGCAGCCAGGCTGTGGTGCTGGTGGCCCGGGGCCAGCAGAAATTCATAGATCTCATCGCACACCACAGCCACCTGGGGGTGGCGGCGCAGCACGGCCGCGATCGCCTCCAGTTCCGGCCGGCCGAGCACCATGCCGGTGGGATTGGAGGGGGTGTTGAGCACCAGCAGCCTGGTGGCTGGCGTGATCGCCGCCTCCAGTTGCTCGGGCCGCAGGCGGAATCCCTGGGCGGCATCACTGGGCAGCATGCTCACCGTGGCCCCGGCGAGCTGGGCCATCTCCGGGTAGCTGAGCCAGTAGGGGGCCGGCAGGAGCACCTCATCGCCGGGGCCCAGGAGCACCTGAAAGAGGTTGTAGAGGGCCTGCTTGCCGCCGTTGGTCACCAGCACCTGGTCGGGGCGGGTGGGCACCTGGTTTTCCGTGCTGAGCTTGGCGGCGATCGCCTCGCGCAGGGCCGGTTCACCCGCGGCCGGGCCGTAGCGGGTGTGGCCGGCCTCCAGGGCCTCGGCCGCCGCCTGGCGGATGAAGGCGGGGGTGTCGAAGTCCGGTTCGCCGGCACTCAGGCTGCAGATGTCGCGGCCTTCGGCCCGCAGCTGCTTGGCCTTGGCGGTGATCGCCAGGGTGAGCGATGGCTGCAGGGCCCTCGCCCGTGCTGAGAGGGCCAGGGCCGGGGCGGGCTGGCTTGGCTTGGGTTCGCTCCCAGAGGCAGCGCTCTGGCTGGCAGGCGTCCCAGATTCCGGCATCGGCGGTGGCGCCGGCATCTGCAAGGCACGGCATGAGCGATCGAGCCATCCTGCCGCACGCCTGTGACCGGTTCGGTTGCCGTCTGAACGGTTCCAGGGCCTGGGTGTCAGGACGTGCTGCTGGCTCACAATGCCCCTTACCGGACGTTGCTGGAGCGCCCTTGACCTCTGCTGAGCAGCTCTTCACCGCGGCGCCCCATGATCTGGCCTGCCTGGCCGATGCCTGTGCCAGCTGCCGCCGCTGCCAGCTGGCGGCGGGCCGGCAGCAGGTGGTGGTGAGCCGGGGCAATCCCCGCGCCCGCCTGATGGTGATCGGCGAGGGCCCGGGGGCCCAGGAGGACGCCACCGGCCAGCCGTTCGTGGGCCGGGCCGGCCAGCTGCTCGACCAGATGCTGGCAAGCGTGGCGATCGACTCCAACCGCGACGCCTACATCTGCAATGTGGTGAAGTGCCGCCCGCCGGACAACCGCAAGCCCACCCCGGCGGAGATGGCGGCCTGCCGGCCCTGGCTGGAGCAGCAGATCCAGCTGGTGGATCCGGCCGTGATCCTGCTGGCCGGCGCCACGGCCCTGGAGGGGGTGCTGGGGATCCGGGGGGGCATCAGCAGGCTGCGCGGCCAGTGGCACAGCCACCACAGTCCGCCCCTGGCCGGGCGGCAGTTGATGCCGATCTTTCACCCCTCCTACCTTCTGCGCAACGCCTCCCGCGCGCAGGGCAGCCCCACATGGCACACCTGGCAAGACCTCCAGAAGGTGCGCCGGGTGCTCGATGGCCTGGAGGGCGAAAGATCCGGCAGCAGTGCGCCTTGCTCGCCAGTTCAGCAACCGCTGTGACAGGCTTTGGCGACGCGCGCCCGCCCTCCGCGATGACCGCCACCGCTCCGTCCAAGCAGGCTCCGCCCAGCCCTGCCGCTGGTGCTGGCGATCTCGCCGCCTGGGCCAGCAACCCTCGATACGCCACCACTCTGGGGCGCCGCAAAACCCGCAGCGTGCGGGTGGGCGACGTCTGGATCGGCAGCGACCACCCGGTGGTGGTGCAGTCGATGATCAACGAGGACACCCTCGACATCGAGGGGGCCACCGCCGGCATCCGCCGCCTGCATGAGGCGGGCTGCGAGATCGTGCGAGTCACCGTGCCCAGCCTGGCCCATGCCAAGGCGATGGGCCAGATCCGCCAGCGCCTGATCGACACCTACCGGCCCGTGCCGCTGGTGGCCGATGTGCACCACAACGGCATGAAGATTGCCCTGGAGGTGGCCCAGCACGTCGACAAGGTGCGCATCAACCCGGGGCTGTTTGTGTTCGACAAACCCGACCCCAACCGCACCGAGTTTTCCGACGCCGAAATCGCCTCCATCGGCGCGCGCATCAGCGAGACCTTCGAGCCGCTGGTGCAGCTGCTCAAGGAGCAGGACAAGGCCCTGCGCATCGGCGTGAACCACGGCTCCCTGGCCGAGCGCATGCTCTTCACCTACGGCGATACGCCGCTGGGGATGGTGGAGAGCGCCATGGAATTCATCCACCTCTGCGACCGCCTCGACTTCCACAACATCGTGGTGTCGATGAAGGCCTCGCGGGCGCCGGTGATGATGGCCGCCTACCGGATGATGGCCGACCGCATGGACGCCGAGGGGTTCCATTACCCCCTGCATCTGGGCGTGACCGAAGCCGGCGATGGCGACTACGGCCGGGTGAAGAGCACCGCCGGCATCGCGCCGCTGCTTGCCGAGGGCATCGGCGACACGATCCGCGTCTCGCTCACCGAGGCACCGGAGAAGGAAATTCCTGTGTGCTACTCGATCCTGCAGGCCCTGGGCCTGAGGAAAACTATGGTGGAGTACGTGGCCTGCCCCAGCTGCGGCCGCACCCTGTTCAACCTGGAGGAGGTGCTGCACAAGGTGCGCAGCGCCACCGCCCACCTCACGGGTCTGGACATCGCCGTGATGGGCTGCATCGTCAACGGCCCGGGTGAGATGGCCGATGCCGACTACGGCTACGTGGGCAAGACCCCCGGCGTCATCTCCCTCTACCGGGGCCGTGAGGAGATCCGCAAGGTGCCGGAGGCCGAGGGGGTGGAGGCCCTGATTGCCCTGATCAAGGAGGATGGCCGCTGGCTGGATCCCTGAGACGTCCCCACCGGTTCGGCGCTAACTTGAAAGGAGTATCCCGGCCCAGCAAGGCCCTCTGCCATGGGCAGTGATCACCCCGGACAACCCGCCAGCACCAGGCGAAGGCTGCGGACTGGCCTGATTGTGCTGTTCAGCGCCGGTGCCTGTGCGGCCACCGCTGTGATGGCCCGCGAGGCGGTGATCTCGCCGGGTGGCGCCACTCGGATCATGGACAGTCCGAAGGAGGTGATCGACCAGACCTGGCAGATCGTGTTCCGCGACTACCTGGACGTCAACGGCAAATACACCCCTGAGCGTTGGCGGGGGCTGCGCCGGGACGTGTTGGCCAAGACTTACCCCAGCTCCAAGGATGCCTATGAGGCCATCCGCGGCCTGCTGGCCAGCCTCGATGACCCCTACACCCGTTTCCTTGACCCCCGGGAGTTCAAGGAGATGCAGATCGACACATCCGGGGAGCTCTCGGGTGTGGGCATCCAGTTGAGTCTGGACAAGGACACCAAGGAACTGGTTGTGGTGGCTCCGATTGAGGGATCGCCGGCCTCCAAGGCCGGAGTGCTGCCCAAGGATGTGATAACCGCCATTGATGGCAAGAGCACCAAGGGCATGTCCACCGAGGACGCGGTGCGTCTGATCCGCGGCCAGGAAGGCACCAAGGTGACCCTCACGATTCGCCGCCGCTCCCAGGTGCTCGATCTGGCTCTCACCCGCGAGCGGATCGAACTGCACGCTGTGGACACCCAGATCAACACCGCACCCGATGGTGCACGGGTGGGGTATATCCGCCTGAAGCAGTTCAACGCCAATGCCACCAAGGACATGCGCAAGGCCCTGCGCGACATGGAGGCCGCTGGCGTGGACGGCTATGTGCTCGATCTGCGCAGCAATCCTGGCGGACTGTTGATGGCCAGCGTGGAGATTGCCCGGCAACTGCTCAATGAGGGCACGATCGTCTCCACCAAGACCCGCACTGGCATCACCGATGTGAAACGGGCCACCGGTCGGGCGCTCACTGCCCGGCCGATCGTGGTGCTGGTGAATGAGGGGTCCGCCAGCGCCAGTGAAATTCTCTCCGGTGCCCTCCAGGACAACAACCGCGCCGTGCTGGTGGGCCAGAAGACCTTTGGCAAGGGCCTGGTGCAGTCGGTGCGAGGTCTGTCCGATGGCTCGGGCATGACCGTGACCATCGCCAAATACCTCACGCCAAAGGGGCGGGATATTCACAAATATGGCATCGTGCCGGATGTCCAGGCCAAGTTGAGTGAGCAGGAGGCCAGTCGGCTGCAGCTCGAAGATCTCGGCACCAGCCGCGACAGTCAGTACAGAGTGGCTGAATCAGCCCTGGTCAAGCAGTTGCGCTCTGCGACGTCGCTGCGTCGGCTTTATCAACCAGGATCAGCCAATCTGCCCTCTGCCCTTGAGTCCAAATCCCTTCAGCCCTGAGTCGAGCGGATTGTTTCCATCCCATGGAGCGGTTGCCAATCTCAATACGGGCTTCATCAATCTCTGAGCCCACAGGCCCCGTGAGGATTGTCATGTCCCCATCGGGGTGGTAGAATAATAAAAATTTAGATTCGCTGCAAAACCATCCCTTAAATCTAATCTATTCAAAGGGCATTCGAGAGTCTGTGACTGGATGTGATTCTGCAGCCTCGCTCCCAATCCCTCTTCGTCATTCTGCACTTTTCTTAGTCCTTGCTTCGCCATCCTCATTCAAGCAAGTCTCTGTCCCCTTCCTGTATCTGAGTCGCTGTGAATCTGATCATCATTGGACGTTGTTTTGTTCTTGCCTTCCTCTTTGCTGTTCTTTCGTCAGTGTTCCCAATCCGTGCTGCTGAGATATCCTGGCAACAACAGGTGTTGGATACTTTTGTGAATGCCGGCAGTGTGCCAATCACGGGCCGAGTATTTATCGTCGTTGCCCTGCTCTTCAAAGGCTATGACTCCGTTCGTCTGACCGCAGAACCTGATGTAGATAACATCAGTCTGCCAGCTTCCGGTTTCTTGGCCAAGCGTAAAATAGCTCGTTTGTTGAAAAATATTCAGCGCATCATTGCCTACCTGTGGCGTTCGATTTTTGTTTTTGGCCCTTCCCTTCTCTTTGTAGCCGTCGCAGTTCTGCAGATAGGCGTTTCAGCGCGAGCGTTCCGAGCCCTCGATGCGGCTGCTCTCAATCAGGTTTCAGCCCTCACGCAGCAAACCACCCAGTCCCGTGCAGCACTATCTGGATCGACCGACTTGGCAGTACTTTCCCAGGCGATCAATGTGCTTGTCCCCTCGTCTGAACAGCAGGCCATTGCTGCGCTTGCTCCCCAGCAGCAACGCGCGGACCTGCTCAAGCGTCTGGACGAGCGCGAATCCAACCTTCGCCTTGAGTTGGATCGCCAAAGGACCCAGCGATCGACGGCAATCATTTGGCAGACCATCAAGAACGTTCTCATTTCCCTACTCTTCAGCTATTGTTTATTCTGGCTCCGGCCTTTTGCTGTGCGCAACTTTCTAAAAGGTGCTTCCTGATCCCTTGAGTCTTCTTTTTGCATTGACCCCTGTTTAAAGTCTGCCGAAATGAAACTTGCAGGAGGCCTACAGGATTCGTTGGTCCTTTTCTGGAGGAGATTCAGGAGAGAAACAGTTGTAGCCTGGCTAACTCTATTGGGTGCTGGAGCGATTTTTCACCTAGCTCTCTTATTTTCTACATCAGCACCACTGGAATTTACTGTATTTGTAATTGTGCTATGGGCTGTCGCTTGGTTGCCCGTTGAAGATTTTATGCCATCCTTGGCTTATAGGCACGGAGCACGGAGGGTCTTTCTTGTTAGTCTTGTATGGGTGGCTATTCTTGTGAGGGGAATGGTGGTTCAGAGTTATGCTGATCCAATCATCCCTCTATTTCCCATTATCAGTGTTATCCTTTTAGCCATTCTTCTTGGTGGTTTTCCTCTGTTGCCCCGTTTTCGTGAAGCTCTATACATCCTCTCGTTGATGCCAGTGCTGGCTTGGCTTCCCCGCTTGGTTCCCACTGAGAGACTCAGCTATTCGGCGGCTTCATTTGCTGCCTTTTTTCTGCGATCATTCGGTGTGGATATCGTGCAGACGGGTGCCAAGCTGACAGTGGGAAGCTCGGCAATCAACGTTGCGGGACCATGTTCAGGGAATGAAATCATGGTCCAAGCTTTTGTGGTCGCACTGCTCGCTTTGATTATATTTCCGATGCCGAAACGATGGCTGCGCTTCCCCTTTCTTCTGCTTGCTCCTGTTTTGGGCTGGGTCGTGAATGGGCTTAGGGTTGCACTGCTCGCGATAATTGCTTCCTTGGATCCAATGTCATCTGTGAACGATTCGGGCATCTTTGGATTCTTCCATTTGGGTGAAGGTGGAATGGTCTTTTCGGGGCTCGGTATCGCTGTCTACGCGTATGTGTATGTGAAAGTCATTGATGCTCAATTGTTGTCCATTCAAAGCAATATGGCTGAGAATTGAAGATGCGGCCTATGTCTTTGCCAGCCACGCGTCTTGGGGTTAATTCCGTTATCACGATATTGATTGTCATTACGCTGTTGTCGATCTTTCAGCGTGTTTCTTTTAGGCGTTCGGGTTTAAAGCCGGTTTCTCCTGAGCTCGGCTCCTCTGATCTTCCATCTGCCATGAGGCTATCTGTTTTCAAGGTTAGCCCCGAAGCGTATTCTGAGAATACCTATCAATTGGCCTATATTGTCAAGTCTCTGCGGCCTAATTCAGTTCTTGAAGGCCGGAAGCTTGTGGATGGTCCAATTGGACAGGTTTCCATTGGACTGGCGGATGGGGGGCGACCTGAACTGCAAACCTGTCTCATGGAAAGCGGCCGCGGTGCTGTCACCAATCAACGCATGGTGCAGGAGAATGTTCGATCTGCTGAAGCTGACCCGAGTGGTCGTTTGATCTGGATGCTTCAAGGGGTTCTGCTCGGGCGCCCCTTGACCAGTCGTCCTTGCATATTAGTTCAGCTCCGATTGAATGAAGCAATTGCCGATACTCAAAAGTCTCGTGCTGTTGCTGAAGAGACTCTCCTAAGAGAGGCTTGGCCTTTGCTTCAGTCACTCGCGCCAGTGAGAGAGCGAGAGCTCTTCTAGCGATTCCCTGGTTGGATCGCCGTGCTGCTTCAAGTGATTGGAGCATAACGAATGAGTGATGGAGATTAGGCGGATCGATTGATCATTAAACTTGCAGTACGTTTGATCTCTTTGTTGCTTCGAGCTCCTCTCGCTGCAATTCGGTGAGCCCGTCGGCGCCGGGGATCTGGGCGGCCATCTGCTCCAGCCAGCCCTTGAGTTCCTCCACCTGTTTATCGATCGGCAGAACCCCCAGCCCGCGGGCCAACACTTTCGCGGTGCTGCCTGAGCCAGCCTGATACACCAGGCGGCCATGGAGATGCTGGGGTAGCCCCTGGCGCAGCAGCCGGAAGGCAGGCTCCTCCATCGGCGTCTCCAGGGCGATGTTGGGCTTGTCGGGCTTGATGCGTGAGAAGCCGCAGCGCTTGGCCAGCAGTTTCAGCTCCATCAGTTGGAGCAGGGCGATCACCGGCGCCGGCAGCGCGCCGTAGCGATCTACCCAGCCACTGGCCAGCTCCAACAGTGCTTCTTTGCTGGTGCACTCCGCCGCCGCGCGGTACGCGGCCATCTTTTCGTCGTTGTCGGCAATCCAGTCGCCCGGGATGAAGGCGGTGATCGGCAGGTCGATCTGGGTGTCGTCCACCTTGGGAATGTCCTGCCCCTGGATCTCGGCCAGGCACTCCTGCAGCATCTCCATGTAGAGATCGAAGCCGATGGTCTCCATTTGGCCGCTCTGCTCCACCCCCAGCAGGTTGCCCACGCCGCGAATCTCCATGTCGCGCATGGCCAGCTGGTAGCCGCTGCCCAGCTGGGCGAATTCCTGGATCGCCCGCAGTCGCTGACGTGCGGCCTCGCTCAGGGAGGCATCGCCGGGATAGAACAGCCAGGCGTGGGCCTGGATGCCGCTCCGCCCCACCCGGCCGCGCAGCTGATACAGCTGGGCCAGGCCGAACTTGTGGGCGTCCTCGATCAGGATCGTGTTGACCCTCGGAATGTCGAGGCCGCTCTCCACGATCGTGGTGCAGAGCATCAGGTCGGCTTCGCCGGCGTTGAAGGCCACCATGGAGCTCTCCAGCTCCCCCTCGGCCATCTGGCCGTGGGCCACCAGCAGCTTCAGACCAGGCAGCATGGCCCGCAGCTGGGCGGCCACCTCCTCAATCCCCTCCACCCGCGGCACCACGTAGAAGATCTGGCCGCCGCGATCAAGCTCCTGGCGGATGGCGCTGCGCACCGCCTCCTCATCCAAGGCCGCCAGGTGGGTCTTGATCGGCCGGCGCAGCGGCGGCGGCGTGGTGATCAGGCTCATCTCGCGCACCCCGGAGAGGCTCATGTAGAGGGTGCGCGGGATCGGCGTGGCGCTCAGCGTCAGCACGTCCACGTCTTTGCGCAGGACCTTGATCTTTTCCTTCTGGTTCACGCCGAAGCGCTGCTCCTCATCCACCACCAGCAGGCCCAGCTGCTTGAAGGCCGTGCCCTTGGAGAGCAGCTGGTGGGTACCCACCACCACATCCACCGTACCGCCTGCCAATCCTTCGAGAATGGTCTTGCGCTCGCCGGCGGTGCGGAAGCGGTTGAGCAGGCTCACCTTCACCGGGTAGGGGGCGAAGCGTTCGGACAGTGAGCGCCAGTGCTGCTGGGCCAGCACCGTGGTGGGCGCCAGCATCGCCACCTGCTTGCCGGCGGTGACGGCCTTGAAGATCGCCCGGATCGCCACCTCCGTCTTGCCGAAGCCCACGTCGCCGCACACCAGCCGGTCCATCGGCGAGGGCTCCTCCATGTCGCGCTTCACCTCGGCGATCGCCTTCACCTGATCGGGCGTGGGCTCGTAGGGGAAGGAGTCTTCGAGTTCGCTCTGCCAGGGGCCATCGGCGGGATAGGCGAAGCCCGGCGCCTTGTGGCGCTCGGCGTAGAGCTTCACGAGATCCACCGCCACCTTGCGGATCGCCTTCTTGGCCCGCTCCTTGGCGCGGGTCCAGGCGGTGCCGCCCATGCGGTTGAGCTCGGGCGGCGCATCGCTGCTCGCGCGGTAGCGGCCCAGGCTGCCCAGCTGGTCGGCGGCCACCCGCAGCAGGCCGTCGGCGTACTGCACCACCAGGTAGTCGCGCGCTTCGCCGCCGATTGCCAGCTTCTCGAGTTTGAGGAATTTGCCGATGCCGTGGTTGCGGTGCACCACGAAATCCCCGGGCCGCATCTTGCCCGGGTCCACCGTGCGGCTGGCGGCCTTGCGGCGGCGGCGCACGTAGCCGCTGGCGGCCAGGGCGTGCTGGCCGAAGAACTCCCGGTCGGTGATCAGCACCAGCTTCCAGGCCGGCAGCTGCAGGCCCTCGAGCTCGGCGGTGCCCTTTGTCTTGAGGGCCACCGGCGTGCCCTGCTCCAGCAGCCGCTCGATCGCCGGCAGATCGCCGGGGTTGGGCACGAAGCGGCTGATGCAGTCATGCTCCTCCAGCAGCGCCACCGCCCGGCTCGGCTGGGCGGAGAGCAGCCACACCGCCGCCTTCTCCCTCTGGAAGCCCTTGATCAGCTCGGCCAGCTTGCCGAAGGCATTGGGGTAGGCCGGCACGGGTCGGCTGGCCAGATCGAAGCTGTTGGCGTGGCTGTCGCTCTCGTGCAGCTCGGCCAGATCGAAGCCGCTGAAGCCCTCGCAGGCCTCGGCCAGCGTCTCGGCTGGGGGGCGGTGGAGCACTGCCGGCAGGCTGGTTCCCGGCTCCAGCCCCAGCTCGGCTTCGGTTTCGGCGTGGTGGTCGACCACGTGGTCGAACCACTGCTGGCCGTGGGCCAGGCAGGCGCGCTGCTCATCGATCGCCACCAAGGTGGCGTCCGGCAGGTAGTCGAGCAGCGAGGCCGGGCGGCCCCAGGCCAGGCCCATCAGCCGCCGCAGGCCTTCGGGGGTGCCGCCTTCCAGCAGATGCTCCAAGGCCTCGGGGCTCAGCAGCTGCTCCAGGCCATCGGGCATCGCCTCGCGCAGGGCAGCGGCGATCAGCGGCCCGTGGCCGCTGGGGGTGAGGCGCACCACCTCGATCGGATCGAGCGAGCGCTGCGTGGCGGGGTCGAACTCCCGCAGTTTCTCCAGCTCCTCCCCGAAAAACTCAAGCCGCACCGGCAGCTCACTGCTCACCGGGAACACGTCGACGATGTCGCCGCGGCGGCTCCAGCTGCCCTCCTGCTCGATCGTGGTGACCCGCTCGTAGCCCAGGCGCGTCAGCGTTTCGCCCAGCTGTTCGAGATTGAGGCTGTCGCCCTTGCGCAGGCTCAGGCACTGCTCCTGCAGGGCGGCTGGCGGCGGCAGGTGGGGCTGCAGGGCCCGCTCAGTGGCCACGATCGCCAGCCGCTGCCGGCCACAGGCCCCGTCCTTGCCATCGACGCTCCGCAGATCCAGCAGTTCGCTGAGCACCTGCAGCTGGCCCCAGGTGATCTCGCTGGTGGGATCGAAGGGTTCATAGGGGCTGCCCTCGCTTGTGGGGTAGAGATGGCAGCTGCGCCAGCCCATCAGCTCCAGGAGCGCCGCCCACCGCCCCGCCTCCTCCATGGTGGGCACCACCACCAGCAGGGGTGCCTGCTCCGCCAGGGCGCTGCTGATCAGGGCCCGTGCCCCCCGGCCGGCGCCGCTCAGCCGCAGCCGCTCGCTGCGCCCGATCCGTGCCCTCAATTCGCCGGTGAGGGTGGCCTGCTGCAGCTGGCGCACCAGGGCGGAGAGGGGCATGGCAAGGGCGGAGGTCGGTGCCGCCGATCCTCGCAATCCGGCTGCGCCGCCGTGGTGGTGGCCACAATGGTTCTGTGTCCCGCTCCCTCTGCCCTGCCTGCCGGATCCGGCCTCCAGCCCTGCTGCGCAGCCGTGACGGTGCCCGGATCTGTGGGCACTGCGGTGCCGTCCAGTGGCGGGGCCGATCAGGCGCTGCCGCCATCTGGATGGGGGCCTGGCTCGCCCTGATCGGCCTCGGCGCTGCCGCACTCCCCCTCAGCCTGCCCTGGCTGCAGCGCCAGGACCTGCCGCTTCCCCTGGCTGCGGTGTTGCCCCCCGCACCGGCGGGTCTGGAGGGACTCGACAAGGGGATGCTGTTCCATGCCCTGGCGGAGGCCGATGCCACCTGGACCCCCCGCGCCGAGTTGCAGGCTGATGGCCGCATCACGTACCACTACAAACGCCGCAGCGGCGATCCTCCCCTCACACTCCCGGAGATCCGCCGGCTGATGGCCGATCCCCCCCGCTTCGAGGTCGAGCGGCAGGCCCTCCATCAGCTGTTGCAGGTGCTGCGCCTGGCGGGAGTGAGGATTCAGCTCGCCCAGCCCCGCAAGGCCGGTGCCGCCGCCGAGTGGGATCCGCGCAACCGCACGATTCGGCTGCGTCCGGATGTGCTGGAGAGCGGCAGCGCTGAATTCGCCAAGGTGATCAACCATGAGGCGATTCATGTCGCCCAGAGCTGTCTCAACGGCCATGTCCGGGCGGTGCCCCGTCCGCTGGGCCTGGCGGACGACCTCAACCCCCACCTGGAGTCGGTGTTGAAGGAGGCGTTGTATGAGACGGCCGGTCCCCTGGAGCGCCAGCTGGAGCGTGAGGCCTACGCCAACCAGCACCAACTGGACCTGGGGGCTGTTCTGGTGCGCTCCCACTGCCGGCTGGCCAGGGAGTGATCCCCATTGCGATCAGGGGAGGGCAGGTTTGTTCTGAACCTGTCTTGGGGCGTGCCGGTCTGGATCAATGGGGCGATGGGCTTTTGCAGCCAGCAGGCTTAGGGTGGATCGCCACGTTCATCCAGCGGTGTGATCAGAACAGGATTGCCCCATCTGGGGCGAAGTCCTAGGTAAATTCACCCAATGACAGGCCTATCTGCTTGCTGACTCCAGCCGCTGACTTCACTAAATCGACTCTAATTGTTGATTCTATATCCTGACTCTGCCTGTGGATTCTGTTGAAAGCCTGTGACAGCTGCCGCCGCTGACGCCTCCGACTCAGCCCCTTCCATCGCCGCACTTGAGGCCAGCGGACGTCCCTTTGTCCTCGCAGATTCTCTGGGCACTGTGGTGCGTGTCAACGAAGCATTTCGCCAGACCTACGGTTGGCTTGATGTAGAGATCGTAGGCGAACCGATCGGCAAGATTCTGCCGGAGTCCTTTCGCATGGCTCACCAATTCGGCTTCTCCCGTTTTCAGGCCACGGAACAATCCACTATCCTTGCCCACCCGCTTCGTCTGAACACGCTCTGCGCCGACGGCCGCTCCCTGGTATCCGAGCACTTCATCGTGGCCGAGAAGCGGCCTGAGGGCTGGATCTTCGCCGCCACGCTCACTCCCCTGCCCGAGGGCACCCCTGTGGACGCATGAGCGCGACGCGGGCCGATACCGAAAGCAGCCTGGTCTGGGAGTTGCGTCGTAGCCTGGCCCGGCTGGAACTCGCCTTGGCCCAGATCAGTGATGCCCTGGTGATCACCGACTCCGCTGGTGGTCTGATCTGGTGCAATGGCCGGTTTGAGCAACTGCTTC
Organism: Prochlorococcaceae cyanobacterium; assembly: GCA_040399225.1. GTDB lineage: Bacteria > Cyanobacteriota > Cyanobacteriia > PCC-6307 > Cyanobiaceae > NIES-981. The sequence continues at coordinate 30,104 of JBBASN010000012.1, forward strand.
AACAGCCCCGTTTGCGCTTGCTCGGCAGCCGGTTGGATCGGTTGCTGCAGTCCAGGTTTGCGGGCGACTTCACCCTGAACCTCCACGACCTGCTGGAGCAGCGTCCCCACGGCGGCCTGGTCACGCTGGTGCTGGAGCGGGAGCCGCTTCAGGTGATTGAACTGGAGTGGCGCCCCGTGCAATCGGAGCAGCCGGCCCCCTATGTGTTCAGCGTCCACGATGTGAGCGACCGGGAGTCGCTCCAGGCCCTGCAGTTGCAGTCACGCCTGCTGGTGGACGAGCAACTGGTCCTGGCCCAGCAGGTGGTGACCTGCCCCGTGACCGGCCTGCCCAACCGGCGCGGTTTCGCCCGGGCGATTCAGGCAGCCCTCCAGCACCTGGAGCGTCACCCCACCTGGCTGGCGGTGTTGTTCTGCGATCTCAACCGCTTCAAGGAGGTGAATGACACCTATGGCCACCAGGTGGGGGACCAGTTGCTGATCGCCCTGGCCCAGCGCATGCAGCAGGCGATCCGGGCCGACGATGTGCTGGCCCGTCTGGGCGGGGATGAATTCGTGGTGCTCTGCACGGAGCTCGATCGGCCCGATGAGGCCCTGCGCATCGCCGAGCGGCTGCGCGAGGTGGTGGTCCGGCCCTGGATCCCGGAGAGCAGCGGCATCCCGGTCGAGATCCACCCCGAGATCAGCATCGGCATCGCCTTCAGTGAGCACGGGGAGGAATCCCCGGACCAGTTGCTCCACGACGCCGACCTGGCCATGTACGAGGCCAAGAGTCGGGCGGATCGCCAGATCGTGGTGTTCGACTCCGCCATCAGCTCCCAGCTGAACCGCCGCATCGCCATCAGGCGCAGCCTCCAGGCCGCCCTGAAGAGCCAGCGCCTGCCCATGCACTTTCAGCCCTGGGTGAGCCTGGAGGGCGCTGAGGTGTTGGGCTATGAGGCCCTGGTGCGTCTGGATGACCTGGAGGGGGAGCTGATCGCCCCCTGCGAGCTGATCGCCGTGGCCGAGTCCTCGGGGCTGATGAAGGCCCTGGGCCAGCTGGTGCTGGAGCAGAGTCTGCTGGCACTGGACCCATTGGGGGCGTTGGCGAATGGGCCCTCTCTGGCGGTGAACTTCAGTCCCCAGCAGTTGGCAAGCCCCGGTTTCGCGGCCGATGTGCTTGCCCTTGTGAGCCGCCTGCAGGTGTCGCCCCGCCAGCTCTGCATTGAAGTGACCGAAACCGCGCTGATCGACCATCCCCAGCGCACCCGCGAGGAGTTGACCAGCCTGCGCGATGCTGGCTTCCGGGTGTTTCTCGACGACTTCGGCACCGGCTATTCGAGCCTGAACTGGCTGGCTGAACTGCCGATCGACGGGGTGAAGATCGACCGCAGCTTCACCGCCACCATGCTGGAGGACCCCCGCCGCCACGTACTGGTGGCGGCCATCCTGGGCCTGGCCGCCGACCTCCAACTGGAGGTGGTGGCCGAGGGCATCGAGCGGATGGAGCAATGGCAGGCCCTGCGCCGGATGGGCTGCCGGCTGGGCCAGGGCTATCTGTTCAGTCCACCGCTGCCGGCTGGGCAGTTGGGCCAGCTGCCAGCAGTGCTTCTTCCAGCAGCATGTTGAACTGCAACAGTTCGGCGTCGTTCAGCTGCTGACGGCTGCCCCGGCCCAGGTGCTGCTCCAGGAATTGCCTGCCGCGCAGGGCATCCCAGCCCAGCTGGCCGAGCAGGGCATCGCTCTGCTCGAGCAGGTCTGCGCGCCGCAGCGGCACGGGCACCGCCATCGGATCGGCGCCAGGTTCGAGCTGCTCCACCAGGCGCAGATAGGCCAGCAGGTCGTTGTAGGTGGTGAGCCGGCTGCGGCTGGGGTGGCCGAAGGCCCGCTCCAGATACAGGCCTTCCTGATCGCGCTGCCAGCCGATCCGCTTCAGGGCCAGATCGATTCGGGCCAGTTCAGCGCTCCAGTCCTCCGGGTCCGCAGCCGGTTCCTCCAGCACGGCCGGCTCAGCCGCAGTGGCCGCGGGAGGACGCCCAGGGCTGCCATGCCCAGGGCTCTGGGCAGCAGAGCTACCGCTTGCCGGTGGTTGCCTGACCTCGGGTTCCAC
>JBBASN010000013.1:0-31890 GCA_040399225.1 Prochlorococcaceae cyanobacterium
AGATACACCACGTTGCCGAGGGGTCGCAGGTACACCCCCTGCTCCAGGCAATGGCGCTGGATCTGTTTGCCCACCGGGTTGAGATAGCTGTTGGGGCCGGCGTCCAGCTCGAAGGCCGCCAGGGTGCCCAGGCAGCGTGGCTGCCTCACCCGAGCGTGCTCCGCCAGCTCCTCCAGCAGGGGGGTGTGCCGCTGTTGGAAGGCCTGGAAGCGTTCCGGGTTCTGCTGCAGCAGATCGAGGCTGGCCAGGGCCGCAGCGCAGCCGAGCGGATTGGCCGTGAAGCTGTGGCCATGGAAAAAGGTGGCGCTCGGCTGGTCACTGATGAAGCCCTGGTAGAGGCGCTCGCTGGCCAGGGTCACGCCCATGGGCAGGAAGCCGCCGGTGAGACCTTTGGAGAGGGCCATCAGATCCGGCTGGATGCCGGCCTTCTGACAGGCGAACAAGGCGCCGGTGCGCCCGAAGCCGGTGAACACCTCATCGGCGATCAGCAGGGCGCCCGCGCTCTGCACCCGTGCGGCCACCGCCCTGAGGAAGGCGGGCCTCACGATCCGCATGCCCGAGGCCCCCTGGACCAGCGGCTCGAGAATCACGGCGGCGGTGGGGGTCTGCAGCGCCGCCTCCAGTTGGCCGAGGGCCGCTTGCTCACGCGCGTCGAGTCCGGAGTCATGCCAGTGGGTGTGCGGCCAAGAAACCCGGGCCACATCGAACAGCAGCGGTTCGAAGGGATCGCTGAACAGCGAGCGCTCGCCCAAGGCCATGGCGCCGAAGGTGTCGCCGTGATAGGCGCCCTCAAAGGCAATCAGCTGCTTGCGGTGGGGGTTCCCTTGGTTCTGCCACCACTGCCAGGCGATCTTGAGCGCTACCTCCACCGCGGTGGAGCCGTTGTCGGAGAAGAACAGCCGCTCCAGCCCACTGAGGGCGCTGAGGCGCGTGGCCAACTGTTCGGCCGGAGCGTGGCTGAAGTTGGCGAAGATCACCTGCTCCAGCAGATGGGCCTGGCGCGCCACCGCCGCGGCGATCGCCGGTTCGGCATGGCCGTGCAGCGTCACCCACCAGCTGCTGATGGCGTCGATCAGGCGGCGGCCGTCCGCCAGCTCCAGTTCGCTGCCGCGGGCGGAGCGCACCGGCAAGGGCTCCGGGCTGGTGGCCACCTGGGTGGTGGGGTGCCAGAGGTGGGGATGCCAGCTCATCGGTGTCTGCGATCAAGTTCTGAGATCAAGCAACGCTCTGCTGTGGGGGGCGGCCGGCCCAATCATGGCGATCACCCATGCTGTTGATGCGCCTGGGGTTGCTTCGGTGCTGCGGGCTGGCTGTTGTCCCGGCGGGCCATCAACACCAGCCAGTAGGCCACGGCTATTCCCACCACCACCACACCGAAACCAGCCATCAGTGCCGGTTTGTTTTCGGCACCCGGAGGCAGCACGATCACTTTTCGGGCTACGGCCGTGAGGGCCGTGAGTAACACGAGCTCGATCTGAACCACATGGTCGCGCAGGTAGGCGGTGACGTTCTGCAGCACCTCCAGGGCAATGAAAATCAGCAACAGGCGATCCAGCAGCTTGATCAAGTTGCCGTCAAACCAGTTGGTCTGCAGATTGGCGATCTTCAGCAGCGTGTCGAAAAACAGTTCCAGCGTGCCCACCCCAACCACAATGGCCAGCAGCACCGCCAGGAGCTTGGCCAGCCAGCGCTCATACCTGTGAATGCCGGCGAGAAAGTGGTTGTCGCTGAGAATTTTCATGGGGAGGCTGAGGATAGGGGCGGATTGAGCTGACGCAGAACTGCTGCGCTGGGCTCAAACAAACTGCCCCGACCGCGGCTCAATGCACGGTCGGGGTGAAAGTGTACTCACGAACAGCGGCTAGGCGTTGTTGCTAGAACTTGTGATCGCGTAGGGCCTCGACTTGATAGATGTAGGTGATGATTGAGTAATCCGCATAGTACTTGGCCTCGATCTCTCGAGTGATTGTGTCGGCCAGCTCACGGGTGCCGGTGAGCACTTCGATTTTCACGTTGGAGAGAGTGTGCGAAACGCTGGGTTCACCGGTTGAGCGCACATTGCGACTTCCCTCGCCGCCGGCGGCATTCACCGTGTAACCGGTGGCGCCAGCAGCTTTAATGAGCTTGATGAGCTTTTTGGAGAGGATTTCCTCGCCGACAATCACCAGCTTCCAGACTTGTTGGCTCATGAGTTTGCTCGAAAATGAAAGACTGTGTTTTTGAAATTCTAACGACCGAGCATCATCTCGGCAAGCCCGATGAAGAGCGGAATGCAGATGGCGATCGCCACCGGCGTGCCGATGGCTGTGGAGGCGCCAATGTAGGCCGAGGGATTGGCTGTAGGGATGCCCGCACGCAGGGTGGGCGGGCCTGAGATGTCAGAGCTGGAGGCTGCGATCACAGCCAGTACCACGCATCCGCCGATGCTGAAGCCCGTGAGCTTGTGAATGATCAGGCCCAGGCCGAAGGCCAGGAACCCATGCAGGATCGGTGCAATGAAGGCGTAGATCGCAAACCACTGAGCCACCTTGCGTAGTTCGTTCATGCGCTGGGCGGCCTCCATGCCCATGATGATCATCAGCACCGCCAGGAAGCCGCGGAACAGGGGGTTGAAAAAGCTCTCATACACCGGCTCAGGCCTGGTGAGAATGCCGAGGGCCACACCCAGGAGCAGGGCGGTGACGGCCGAGCTCTGCAGGCTTTCCTGGATGATCGGCCAGATCTCCACCTTCTCTGAGGCATTGCCGGTCTTCTTGCTCAGATACACGCTGGCCACCACGATCGCCGTCACCAGCGCGGGGATATCCATGAAGGGATAGAGGGCTGCTGTCCAGGCCTCGTAGGTGATTTTTGCGGAATCCAGCTGGGGCAGCACCGCCGCCATGGTGGATCCGCTCACCGCACCGAACAGGCCGCCCGTGGCCACCGCATCCGTGACCTTGATTCCCGGGAGCTTGCCTAAGGTCCAACGGCTGATGAACACGATCACAATGCCGATCAACACAGCTGCGAGGGCTGGCAGGAAGATATCGGTGGGGTTGGAATTGCGGATGGCGATTCCGCCTGTGAGGCCGATCTTCATCAGCAGGAAAAAACTGATGAACTTGTAGATGGAATCCGGGATGGCCAGCTGGCTGCCGAGGGAAGCAACCACGATTCCGCCGATCAGAAAACCCAGGGTTGGAGACTGGAGCTGCTCAAGAAAGAGACTTAGAAATTCGGACACTGTTGTTCTCTGAAGGATTAGTTCTCTGCAGACTGGAGCGCAGAGGTTGGTGGGGGAGCTGGAGGGGCAGGCAGGGGGGGTCCCTGCTGCGCAGATGGATGAATGCCATTGATCAGCGCAAGCTCTGGAAGTGGGTGAAGCCAGGCTCTGCCAGCACTTCCAGTTCGCCAACGCGCGCCAGCCAGCCCTGCTGCCGGAAGTGGCCGAGAGTCTTGGTCACGGTGACGCGCGACACGCTGGCCATTTCCGCCAGGAGCCGATGGGTGAGGTTCATTGACTCCAGGGGTACGGAACGGCCCTGCTCCGTGCTGACTCCAAATCTCCTGCTGAGCCAGATCAGGAGATGGAACAGGCGCGCCTCCGCTGGGCGAATGCGGGTGAGCCGGAGCAGTGTGCCCAGCTGCTGGATGTGGGTTGTGGTGAAGTCCTCGTGCTCAGCTGTACCAGCGTTCCATTCCTGAACTCTGACTGCGGAAAGAGCGCGGAGTTCCATGGGCTGCTGAGTGAGCAGCTGGGGAACCACGATCTCTCCGGGGCCCCAGATACCGAGGGTGAAGATCTCGGCTTCATCGGTCCAGCTGGCGGCCCGCAGATAGCCATCATCCAAGCGCCAGCAGACGTGAACAGGCAGAGACTGTCCAGCCTCCAGGACAAGCTGCAAGCCTTGTTCAGCCATGATTGAGTGCATCGCAGGCACAAGAAGGGTGATGGCAGGACAGTGCCGGATGCCACAGTGACGTGTGACCGGCGGAACGTAGGCACCGCGAGACTCGGACTGGGGCAGGCTCTGGCCAGCAGCAGCGATCGCCTTGATAAGCATTGCTGCTGTATTCGCAAAAGTATTGTTCCTAGGCAACACAGGGGGGTTCTGCCGATACTTTTGTTTGCTGCATTAGTTGGGGCGCTCAAGGCCTCTCAGAGCCTTTGCCTTGAATGACCTCTTGCCCGTATCACAGGAAGATCAAGAGCCTGAATAGGCCTGCTAACCGCTTGCTTCCCGGTTTACCCACGCCCCTCCAGGCTCCTTGCAATACAACACCTTCAATCGGCCCTTTTGGCTGGCTCGTTCAATGCCAGGTGTACGGGTTTGATCAGGCTGATGCTCCAGGCGGTGATCATGAGGGGATTCGATAAAGCAAAGATGGGGCTGTTGTTGTGAACGCCTTTGCTGTTCTCCAGCGGCAGGGAGAACAGCAAAGGCAGAGCTGGCAGATTTATTTCGCATTCACAGGTGACAGGTTCGAGTTGTGCTTGCCTCGACAGTCTGTTATGATGCAGAACATTGGCTTGTTAAAATGTATCGCTCTCCGCACATGAGGCTCTTGCGTTTGAAGCCCTTGGATTTGAAGTTGGCTGGGGCGCTGGTTGCCATGGCGGTGCTCGGTGGTTGCGCCAGCGATGGCGGCGGAGTTCAGAGCCAGAAGCTGGCGGCGATCAAATCCCGGGGCAGCCTGGTTTGCGGCGTGGAGGGCAAGCTCCCTGGCTTCAGCTTCGTGGAGTCTTCCGGGGCCTACAGCGGCCTGGACGTGGACGTGTGCAAGGCGGTTGCCGCCGCAGTGCTGGGAGATCCGGCCAAGGTGCAATATCGCGACCTCAATTCCAGCGAGCGCTTCGCCGCCCTGGCAAGCGGTGAAGTGGATCTTCTGTCGCGCAACACCACTTACACCCTCAGCCGCGATGCGGCCGGCGGCAACGGTCTCAGCTTCGCGCCCACCGTCTTCTACGACGGCCAGGGGGTGATGGCACCCACTGCCAGCGGCATCAAGGGCCTCAAGGACCTGGCCGGCAAGCCCATCTGCGTGGAGACAGGCACCACCACCGAACTCAATCTGGCCGACCGCATGCGCGAGATCAAGGCGCCCTACACCCCGTTGAAGTTCCAGACCAGCGACCAGACCTATGCCGCCTACCTGCAGGGACGCTGCGAGGCTGTGACCAGCGATCGCTCCCAGCTGGCCGGCAAGCGCAGCAGCTTCCCTGATCCCGGCGCCCACACCCTGCTGCCGGATGTGCTGAGCAAGGAGCCCCTGGCACCGGCCACCACCAACGCCGATCCCGCCTGGGCGGATGCGGTGCGCTGGGTTGTGTTTGCCCTGATGCAGGCTGAGGAGTCCGGCATCACCCAGGCCAACATCGACGCCAAGCTGGCCGAGGCCAAAGCCAGCACCAACCTTGCCGACCTGCGCCGCTTCCTGGGTGTTGAAGGGGATTTCGGCAAGCATCTGGGCCTGCCGGCTGATTTTGTGGTGAAGGCGGTGAAGGCTGTTGGCAACTACGGCGAGATCTTTGAGCGCAATGTCGGTACGGGCTCTCCGCTCGGGCTGGAGCGCGGGCTCAACCGCCAGTGGAATCAGGGAGGCCTGCTCTACTCGCCACCCTTCCGTTGATGCCCGCTGCCGTAACGCCCTGGTGGCGGAACCGCCGCCTGATCCCCTGGCTGGCCCAGGCAGCAGCCGGCCTGGTGTTGCTGGTGCTGGTGGCCTTTCTGCTGGGCAACCTGGTGCGCAACCTCACGGCGGCGGGCCTGTTGCTCAGCTGGGGCTGGATTGACAACCCGGCCGGCTTCGACATCGCCGAAACCCTGCTGCCCTTCCAGGCCGACATGCCCTACTGGCGCGGTCTGCTGGCGGGCCTGGTGAACACCCTGCGGGTAGTGGTGGTGGGGTTGGTGGGGGCCACCCTGCTGGGCACCCTGGTGGGGGTGGCCGCCTTCAGCAGCAACGGCCTGCTGCGCCGCCTGGCTCGGGTGTACGTGGAGGTGATCCGCAACATTCCGCTGCTGCTGCAACTGGTGTTCTGGTATTTCGTGGTGTTCCTGGCCCTGCCGGGCGGCAGCGAGGCGATCCAGCTGCCCGGGGTGGTGCTGGCCAAGTCGGGGCTCTATCTCGGCAGCCCGGAGCTGGTGAACGGCCAGTGGCAGGCACCGCTTCGCTTCACGGTGGAATTCAGTGCCCTGCTCACCGGCCTGGTGGTGTACACCGCAGCCTTCATCGCTGAGGTGGTGCGCGGCGGGGTGGCGGCCGTGCCCCGGGGGCAGTGGGAGGCGGCCCGTTCCCTGGGCTTCAGCCACCTGCAGATGCTGCAGAGGATCGTGCTGCCCCAGGCCTTGCGGGTGATTGTGCCCGGCCTCAACAGCCAGTACATCTCCCTGGCCAAGAACTCCTCCCTGGCGGTGGCCTGTGGCTATACCGATCTCTATTCGGTGGCGGAAACCACCCTCAACCAGACCGGCCGGGCCGTGGAGGTGGTGTTGATCCTGCTCGGTTCCTATCTACTGATCAACCTGGTGATCTCGGCGCTGATGAATGGCCTCAATGGCCTCGTGCAATTGCGGGAGCGCTGATGAATCCGATCCTGCAGCGCCTGCGCCGTGAGTTGTTCGCCAATCCCCTCGATGGGGTGATCTCGATCGGCCTGATCACGGGCCTGCTGATCGCCGCTGCTGCCGTCCTGAACTGGGCCCTGTTCCAGGCCCGCTGGGCCGTGATCCAGGCCAACAGCACCCTGTTTGCGGTGGGCCGCTACCCCGGAGACCAGCAGTGGCGCCTATGGCTGCTCACCGCCCTGCTGGCCTCGGCCACCGGGCTCAGTTGGGGCCTGCTGCGGGCTACACCTCGTGCCGATCGCCCCGCCCGCCTCTGGCCCCGCAACGATCGCCTGGCCGTGCTGGTGCTCCTGGCCCTGGCCGTGCTGGTGCCCCTGGGCCTGGGGCTCCAGCACGCCATTCAGCTGCGCTGGTGGCTGCTCACCGCCCTGCTGCTGGGGCTGCGCTGGGCAACCGGGCGCTGGGCCCTGCGGCTGCCAGCGATTCTTCTGCGATTGGTGCCCCTGCTCTGGCCTCTCCTCTATCTCGTGGGGATGGTGCTGATCAGTGGCGGGCTGGGGCTGGTTCAGGTGGCCCCCTCGGAGTGGGGTGGTCTTCTGCTCACCCTGCTGCAGGCCAGCTTCGCCATCCTGCTCTGCTTCCCGCTGGGGGTGCTGCTGGCGCTGGGCCGCCGCAGCGACCTGCCTCTGCTGCGCTGGTGCTCGGTGCTCTACATCGAGTTCATCCGCGGAGCGCCGCTGATCACCCTCCTGTTCCTTGGCCAGAACATCCTCGGTTTCCTGCTGCCAGGAGGCATGGCTCCCGAGCGGGTATGGCGCGCTGCCTGGGTGCTCACTCTGTTCGCTGCTGCCTATGTGGCCGAGGCGGTGCGATCCGGCCTGGCAGCCGTGCCCGCCGGCCAGCTGGAGGCCGCCCGCTCCCTGGGGCTTCCCCTTCCCCAGGCCCTGATCCACGTGGTGCTGCCCCAGGCCATGCGCGTTGCCATGCCGGCCACCGTGAGCCAGTTCATCAGCCTGCTGCAGGACACAACGCTGCTCTCGCTGATCGGCCTGCTGGAACTGCTTGGCACGGCCCGCACGGTGATGGCCAACCCTGCTTATCTGGGGCGCAATGCCGAGGTGTATCTGGTGCTGGCCGTGCTGTTCTGGTGCTGCTGCGCTGCTCTGGGGCTGGGCAGCCGTGCCCTGGAGACCCGCCTCAATCCCAATCCCCCCCACCGCGCCACCGCCAAGGCATGACACGCCCCGCCACCAGCGCCAACCCATCGGCCCCCATCCTGATCGAAGCCCGCGGGGTGGAGAAGTGGTACCCCAATGGCTTCCATGCCCTGCGCGGTGTCGACCTCACCGTGGCCCAGGGCGAGGTTGTGGTGGTGATGGGCCCCTCGGGCTCCGGCAAGAGCACCTTCATCCGCACGTTCAATGCGCTGGAGGATTTCCAGAAGGGCTCAATCGTGGTGGATGGCATCGCCCTCACCCACGATGTGCGCCAGATCGATGCCATCCGCCGCGAAGTGGGGATGGTGTTTCAACAGTTCAATCTCTTCCCGCACCTGACGGTGCTCGACAACCTCACCCTGGCGCCGGTGTTGGTGCGCAGGCGGCCCAAAGCTGAAGTGGAGCGCCAGGCGCTCGAACTGCTGGAGCGGGTGGGCATCCACGAGCAGGCCCGCAAGTATCCGGGACAGCTGTCCGGCGGCCAGCAGCAGCGGGTGGCAATCGCCCGTTCGCTCTGCATGGAGCCGCGCATCCTGCTCTTCGACGAGCCCACCAGCGCCCTCGATCCGGAGATGGTGCAGGAGGTGCTGGAGGTGATGCGGGAACTCGCCCGCGAGGGGATGACCATGGTGGTGGTGACCCACGAGATGCGCTTTGCCCGCCAGGTGGCCAGCCGGGTGGTGCTGATGGCCGATGGCCGGGTGGTGGAGGAGGCGCCGCCTGAGCAGTTCTTCACCAACCCCCAGCACGAGCGCAGCCGCCAGTTCCTCAGCCAGATCGCATGAGGCTGATTCACCTGAGCTGGACTCAGAGGCCAAACCAGCGGCAGATCAGAAACGGCACCACGAGGGTCATGGCGATGGTGAGCGGGAAGCCGTAACGGGCGATGTCCAGAAACTTGTAGCGGCCGGGGCCGAACACCATCAGGTTGGTCTGGTAGCCCACCGGGCTGAGAAAGCTCTGGCTGGCACCGAACAGAACGGCATAGATGAAGGCCAGCGGCGGCTGCTCCAGGCCGAGCGCCAGCTGGCCGGCGATCGGGATCAGCATGGCCACGGTGGCGGCATTGCTCATCACCTCGGTGAGCAGGGTTGTGAACAGGAACACCACCAGCAGGGCCCCATACACAGGCCAGTTGTCCAGGCCCAGCAACAGGGCCTTGGCGAAGGCGGTGGCCAGGCCGGTTTTCTCCAGGGCCACGCTGAAGCTGGCCAGGGATCCCAGCAGCAGGATCACGTCGAGGCGGATGGCGCGCTGCAGTTCGCCGGGCCGCAGGCAGCCGCTGGCCACCATTGCCACCGTGCCCAGCAGCACCGAGGCCACCAGCGGGATGATCTCGAAGCTGGGCAGCAGGATCACCAGGGCTGCGATCAGCAGGGCCAGCCCCTTGCGGCTCACGGTGGGCAGGTCCTTCTCCAGCTGCTCCAGCACCACCAGGTCGTTGTTGTCCTGCAGGCCGCGGATGGCGTCCTTGGGACCCTGCAACAGGAGCACGTCGCCTTCGCGAAGCGGGGCCCGCCCGAGGCTCTCGCGCACCACCTCGTTGCCGCGCCGCAAGGCCAACACAGTGGCGTTATACCGTTGCCGAAAGCGCAGGTCGCGCAGGCAGTCGCCCGCCAGCGCCGAACCTGAGGGCAGCAGCACCTCCACCATCCGCTGTTTGTCCCGCTGGTCTGGCATCCCCGGTTCTTCGGGGGTGGGGGCCAGCACCACGGTGTGGTCTTGCTGCAGGCGCAGCAGATCTTCTCGGCTGCAGCGCAGCAGCAGCCGATCGCCCAGGGCCAGGGTGCGGTCGGCCAGGGGCGGCAGGAAGCGTTCGCTGTCGCGGTGCAGCTCCAGCACATCCACATCGAAGCGGCGCTGCAGGCGGCAGGAGTGCAGCGACTGGCCGATCAACTGGGACCGCTCGGGAATCTTCACCTCGGTGAGATAGCCGCTGCTGGAGAGGTTGGCGATCAGGTCGTCGTCGTCGGTGCCGCGATCGGGGAGAAAGCGATCGGCCAGCAGCACCATCACCACACCGCCCACCAGCCACACGCAAATGCCGATGGGCGTGAAGCTGAACAGGCCGAGGGCTCCATAGCCGAGTTTGTCGCTCACCTCGCTGGCCAGCAGGTTCACCGAGCTGCCCAGCAGGGTGAGGGTGCCGCCCAGCACGGTGGCAAACGACAGCGGCAGCAGCACCTTCGAGGGGGAGATCCGGCGCCGCTGGCACCAGCTCTCCACCACCGGCAGCAGGCTGGCCACGATCGGCGTGTTGGGCACGAAGGCCGACACCGGGCCCACGGCGCCCACCATCAGGGCAATCATGCGCTTGGGGCTGCGGATCGCATCGGAGCCGATCAGCTCGCGTAGCCGGTCGAGGCCGCCGCTGCGGAACAGGCCGGCCGAGAGGGCGAACAGGCCCATCAGGGTGATCAGTGCCGGGCTGCCGAAGCCCGCAACCGCCTCACCCGGCTTGAGCACGCCACCCACGATCAGCAGGGCCATGGCCAGCAGGCCGGTGACCTCCGGTGCCAGCCAGCCGCCGATGAAGATCACAACCGAGCCCGCCAGGGTGAGCAGGGTGATCAGGGCGCCGGGCTGGAGCACGGCCGAAACCAGATCTTGCACAGGCGCAAAGCAATCGGTCCAGAATACACGGTTTGCAGGTGCGGCAATACCAGGCAGCTGCCAGGCCCATTCGAGCTTCTTTCGCGCAAAAAAACGAAACTGCACCTCCCTATTTCCTACCTCTGAACCGGGCTATGGCAATGGCGGCCCTTCGGGGCCTCAGCGCGTTGCGTTGCAGATGGTGTCCGTGGGGCTGACTGGCAGGCTGCAGCCGAGGGGCTCGCTGGCCATGCCTCAGAATCCAGTCACAACAAGAGGGTGCTTGCTCCCTTCCCGTCTGCCGTGCCCTTGCTCAACAGCACCTTTTTCATCATCGCCGGCATCGCCCTGCTGTTCGGCGGCGGCGAGCTATTTGTGGCCGGCTCCGTGGCCCTCTCCCTGCTGCTGGGGATTCCCCAGATCGTGATCGGCCTCACGGTGGTGTCACTGGGCACCAGCGCGCCGGAGCTGTTTGTGAGCCTCATCTCCACCATCCAGGGGAATCTGGGCGTGGCGGGCGGAGACAATCTGGCCGTGAGCAACATCGTGGGCAGCAACATCTTCAACGTGCTCGTGGTGCTGGGCCTGAGCGCCGTGATCGTGCCCCTGCGGGTGAAGAGTCGCCTGGTGAAACGCGATGTGCCCCTGCTGCTGGGCGTGTCGATGGCGGTGTGGGGCATGGCCTCCGGCGGCCGGGTCACGTGGCAGGCCGGTGTGGCCCTGCTGGTGGCCACGGTGATGAACATCGTGTGGGAGATGCGCACCGCCGGCGAGAATCCCGATGAAGTGAACGAGATTGATGAAGCCGAGCGGGCCACCCCGCTGGTGTCTGGCCTCAAGCTCGCCGGGGGTCTGGTTCTGCTCGTGGCTGGTTCCCAGCTGCTGGTGAAGGGGGCCACGGCAGTAGCACTGTCGCTGGGGGTGAGCACCACGGTGATCGGCCTCACCATCGTGGCAGCGGGCACCTCGATGCCGGAGCTGGTCACCTCCCTGGTGGCCGCCTATCGCGGCAAAGCCGATCTGGCCATCGGCAATGTGGTGGGCAGCAACCTGCTCAACCAGCTGGTGATCCTGGGCCTCTGCGCCACGGTGGCCGGTGGCCGGGGCCTGGGTGTGGATCCGGTGATGATCCAGCGCGACCTGCCGATCATGGTGCTCACCACCCTGGCCTGCCTGCCGATCTTCTGGACCCAGGGTGTGATCACCCGAGTGGAGGGGGGCATCCTGGTGCTGCTCTATGTGCTGTATGTGGTTGAGCAGCTCCTGCTTCATACCGCCCCCACCTATTCCGACGAATTTCGCCTGGTGGTGCTGGTGGTGCTGGTGCCGGGGTTGTTGGTGTTTCTGGCCTGGCAGGTGCTGGCCTGGCGGGAGCAACGGCGCCTCTCCTAGCTTCGCGTTGCCTGGGGCCTGGATTGCCCAGCCGCCTTGCTCACCACGCTCCTGATTCTGCTGATCGGCCTGGCACTGGCCCGGCTCACGGCGGGCAAGCTGGTGCACTGGGCGGTGCCCGCCATCGTGGTTGAGCTGTTCGTGGGCTTCGTGCTTGGCAACAGCGTGCTGCCTTTTGAGGCCATCGCGCCCCTGAGCGGCCTCACGGAGCTGGGCGTGCTCACCCTGTTCTTCCAGGTGGGCCTGGAGGTGCGCGGCGATCTGATGGCCTCACGGCGCAACACGATCCTGCGGCTGGTGGCGTTGAGTTGCCTCACGCCCTTGCTCGCCTATGGTCCGCTCGTTGCCGGTTTCGGTCTCCAGCATGCCCCGGCTCTGTTGTGCCTGGCCTGTCTGTCGGCCACTGGCACGGGGGTCACCCTGCGCCTGCTCGCCCAGCGGCAGGCCCTGGGAACACCGTCTGGGCGTCTGCTCGTGGGGGTGTCGGTGCTCGACGATCTCCCCGCGATCGCCCTGCTCGGCCTGGCAGTGGCCTCGGGTGCCCAGGATGGGGGAGGCAGGAGCCAGGGAGGAGCCCTGCTGGCCCTGGGTCTGCTGGCTGCGCTGCTGAGTTATCTCGGCGTGCGCTGGTGGGCCAGGCTCCAGCGCCGTGCTCCCAGCAGCCCGCTGGCCATCCTGCTGCTGCTGGTGAGCTGTGCCTGGGTTGCAGAAATCACGGGCTTCACGTCCCTGCTCGGAGCCCTTTGGGCTGGGGTCCTGCTCACCCGCATGGGGCCGCTGCAGGGGGAGGTGAACCGGGTGTTGACGCTGCTTTCGGAGGTGTTTCTTCCCCTCTATTTCATCAGCGTGGGCATGCGGGTGTCGGCCGCCAGCCTGCTGGATTGGCAGGCCTGGAGTCTTGGTGCCGCCCTGATGGTGCTGGCCCTGGCCAGCAAGGCCCTGTGCGGTTTCGGCATCACCGCCCACGACCGGCGGGTCGGAGTCGACCGCTGGCTTGTGGTGTTCGGTCTCATCCCCAGGGGACTGCCAGGCCTGGTGTTTGCCACCACTGCGCTCTCCGCCGGAGTGATCAGCTCCAGTCAGTACTCCGCCCTGGTGTTAATGGTGACCGGCACCACCGTGCTGGGCCTGGTGTTGCTGGAACGTCGGCTGTTGGCCCTGCCGCCCGGCGCAGAGGCAACCTGAACGGCCCTCAAAAAGGATCTAAGTTTGTACGCTTCTTTTTCCCCTTGGGATGACTCCCTCCCGCCCTCAGCCGCTCTGGCACTGCATTCCAACTCCCGAATGCATCGAGCGACTGGGTAGTCGGTCTGAGGGTCTCACTACGGCCGAAACGGCCCGCCGTCTGGCCGATGGCGGCCCCAACAAGCTCGAGCTGGCCGAGGGCCGCAGCAACTGGCAGATCCTCTGGGACCAGTTCAGCAACGTGATGCTGATCATGCTCCTGGCGGTGGCGGCCGTCTCGGCTGGCGTGGCCTATGTGGAACAGAAGTTTCCCAAGGATGCGATCGCCATCGTGCTGATCGTGGGCCTGAATGGGCTGCTGGGCTACCTGCAGGAAAGCCGGGCCCAGAAGGCGCTGCTGGCCCTGCGCGACATGGCCCAGCCCCAGGTGCAGGTGCGCCGCGACGGCCAGTGGCAGCGCCTGAGCAGCGAGGAGCTGGTGCCCGGCGACCTGATCCGCCTGGAGGCGGGCGACCGGGTGCCGGCCGACGCCCGGCTCCTGGAGGCGGTGGATCTGGGCTTGCGCGAGGCGGCCCTCACCGGCGAAGCCGAGGCGGTGTTCAAGAAGGCCGAACTGGTGCTGGAGGAGAGCACCCCGGTGCTGGAGCGCCTGAACTGCCTGTTCCAGGGCACCGAGGTGGTGCGCGGCCGCGGTGTGGCCCTGGTGACAGCCACAGGGATGGGCACCGAGCTGGGCCAGATCGCTGAGCTGATCAACACCGCCGGCGGGGAGAGTACGCCGTTGCAGGAGCGGCTCGACGGACTGGCCAAGGTGCTGGTGGGCAGCTCCCTGGCCCTGGTGGCGGTGGTGGTGGGCCTGGGTCTGCTGCTGGGCCAGGATCCCCTCAACCTGCTGGAGGTGTCGCTGTCGATGGCGGTGGCGATCGTGCCGGAGGGTCTGCCCGCCGTGATCACCGTCACGCTGGCGATCGGCACCCAGCGGATGGTGCAGCGCGCGGCCCTGATCCGCCGCCTGCCTGCGGTGGAGGCCCTCGGTTCGGTGACCGTGATCTGCTCCGACAAGACCGGCACCCTCACCCAGAACCGCCAGGTGGTGCAGGACCTGCGCCTCGGCACCGAGGCCGTGGCGGTGAGTGGCCTCGGCTACGAACCCAACGGCGCCTTCACACCCCGGCTCCTCACCCCGCCGGAGGGAGCAACGGCCGGGGCCGCCCACGGACTGGAGCGTTTGCTGCTGCAGGCTGCCGTGCTCTGCAGCGACGCCGAACACAAGCAGAATGCCGATGGCACCTGGGAGATCCTCGGCGATCCCACCGAGGGGGCCCTCTCGGTGGTGGCGGCCAAACAGGGCATTGACGACTTCGAACTGCGCAGCCACTACCGGCGTGCCGCTGAGATTCCCTTCAGTTCCGAACGCCAGTTGATGGCGGTGTGGGTGGAGGACCGCGACGGCTACCTGCAGGCCCCGCTCGGAGAGGTGGCCGCCGGCTCCGACCAGCTGCTGATCAGCAAAGGGGCCCCGGAAGTGATCCTGGCTGATTGCGGTCGCTGGGTGGACGGCAGCGGCGTGGTGCCCATGAGCCCCGCTCAGCGCCAGTGGTGGCTGGATCAGGCCCGGGATCTGGCCGCCGCCGGCCTGCGGGTGCTGGCCTTCGCCTGTGCCCCCCATCACCCCAGCCCGGATCACCCCTTAGCCGACCAGGTGCTGCTGGGCCTGATGGCCCAGCTCGATCCCGCCCGCCCGGAGGTGATGCAGGCCGTGGCCACCTGCCGCAGCGCGGGCATCCGGCCGGTGATGATCACGGGCGACCATCCGCTCACCGCCCGGGCGATCGGCAGTGATATCGGCCTTTCCACCGCTGATGCGGAGGTCGTGCTGGGCCGTGAGCTGGAAGCCAGCACCGACGAGCAGCTGCGCGAGCTGACGGCACGCTGCAGCGTCTATGCCCGGGTGCCGCCCGAGCAGAAACTGAGGATCGTCAAGGCGCTGCAGGCCAACGGCCAGGTGGTGGCCATGACCGGAGATGGCGTCAACGATGCCCCAGCCCTCAAGCAGGCCCACATCGGCGTGGCCATGGGCATCACCGGCACAGAGGTGAGCAAGGAAGCGGCCGACATGGTGCTGCTCGACGACAACTTCGCCACGATCGTGAATGCGGTGGAGGAGGGCCGGCTGGTGTACGCCAACATCCGGCGCTTCGTGAAATACATCCTCGGCAGCAACGTGGGTGAACTGATCACCATCGCCGCCGCCCCCTTGGTGGGGGTGTTCGGGGTGCCGATGACGCCCCTGCAGATCCTCTGGATGAATCTCGTCACCGACGGCGTGCCGGCCCTTGCGCTGGCACTTGAACCGGCCGAGGATGGCCTGATGCAGAAGCAGCCGGCCAGGCCCGGGGAATCAATCTTCGCCCGCGGCATCGGCCGCTACATCCTGCGGGTGGGGGTGGTGTTCGCCCTGATCGTGATCGCCCTGATGGTGTGGAGTTACCGCACCGGCGGAATGGACGGTCCGTGGAAAACGATGGTGTTCACCACCCTCTGCCTGGCCCAGATGGGTCACGCCCTCTCGGCCCGCAGCGACCGGCCGCTGATCCAGGTGAACCCCTTCAGCAACCCCTGGCTGCTCTGGGCGGTGATTCTCACCACCGGCCTGCAGCTTCTGCTCCTCTATGTGCCCGTGCTGGCTAAGTTCTTCGGCACCGTGCCCCTGCGCGCAGCCGATCTGCTGGTGTGCGTGGGCGTAAGCCTGATCCTGTTCGTCTATCTGGAATTGGAGAAGATCCTGCGGCAATGGTGGAGCCGACAACGGGCCGATGCACCGTCGGCCCGAGCCTGAGGGCTCCTGTCATGAGCGGACTGATCGAGCGTCTTCCCCAGTTGATCCTTTCGGCTGTGGATGCCAATCCACTGCTTGGCTATGGCGCCATTGCGCTGGTGATGCTGCTTGAGAATGTGGTGCCTCCGATTCCTTCGGAGGTTGTGATGCCGCTGGCTGGATTTCTGATCCAGCAGGGCAAGCTGGAGCTGGTGCCTGCCGTTCTGGCAGGGCTGCTGGGCACGGTGCTCGGCGCCTGGTTCTGGTATGGAGTGGGGCGCCTCATCAACGAGGAGCGCCTGGAGCAGTGGCTGAAACGGCACGGCCGCTGGCTTGGCCTGCGGGCGGATGATCTGGCCCGCAGCCGGCGCTGGTTCAGCCGACACGGTGTTGCCGTGGTGTTCTGGGGACGGATCATCCCCGGAATCCGCACATTTGTGTCCCTACCAGCGGGCATTGAAATGATGCCCCAGGTGCGCTTTCTGGCATGGACCACCGCTGGCAGTCTGCTTTGGATCCTGATTCTGACAATGGCTGGACAGGCACTGGGCGAGGGATATCAAAAAGTCGGCGTGTGGATTGGTGATATTGGTGCCGTCATCAAGCCGATACTGGTTATTGCTGTTCTGGCCTTCGTGATCTGGGTTGTGCTGAATCTGGTGCGATCCAGCGGCCGATCACGCTCTGATCAGTAAAGGCAGTGGCTGTGCCCAATCCGCCTTCGCCATCGGCCCTATGGATCGGATCATTGCAGGGGGCCTGATTGCCTCTGCGGCAGCAGGATCTCTGTTTCTCGTCTATTTCACGGATGGTTTGATCGATAGGAATCCCAGCGCTCCAGCTGGCGGCGTCCTTGCCCGGCCCTACCTAGGTTGGACTGGTTGGGCGATTGATTTGTGAATTGATTCAACTGTATTGATGAATGCATTGATTGATCATCGGGGTTTCCTGCGATTGCCAGTTGGCGCCACTTGTGGGCCAGGCGACTACAGTGCATGCGTCAACCAAGGCCCGCTTCAACCGCTTGTTCCTTGATATTCTGGTCATCCTGCTGCTGATCGCTGCCAACGGCGTTTTCTCGGGCGCCGAGATTGCAATCATTTCGGCCCGTCGTCACCGCCTGGAGCAGCTCTCGGAGCAGGGGCAACGCTCTGCTCGGGTGGCCCTGAGGCTTGCGGATGCTCCAAGCCAGTTCCTGTCCACCGTCCAGATCGGCATCACTCTGATCGGCATCCTCAGTGGCGCCGTGGCTGGTGCCACTGTGGCCCAGAAGCTCGATGGCTGGCTGGAACAGGTTCCCCTGCTGAATGCCTACAGCGAGCTGCTGAGCTTCGGCC
Source organism: Prochlorococcaceae cyanobacterium (assembly GCA_040399225.1). Lineage (GTDB taxonomy): Bacteria > Cyanobacteriota > Cyanobacteriia > PCC-6307 > Cyanobiaceae > NIES-981. The sequence goes on from JBBASN010000013.1 coordinate 17,093, forward strand.
TGGTTGTAGCCGTGATCACCTATCTGTCTGTGGTGGTGGGTGAACTGGTTCCCAAGCGAGTGGCTCTGGCGAATCCCGAGCGGCTTGCCTGTGCCACAGCGCCCACCATGCGCTGGTTATCCAGGGTGAGTGGCCCGCTTGTCCATCTGCTCAGTCACTCCACTGAGGTTTTGTTGAAGGTTCTCGGTGTTTCAACAACCTATCAACAGGACATCACGGAGGACGAAATCAAAGCCATGTTCCGACAGGGCACCGACTCGGGAGTTTTTGAGGAGGTGGAGCATGACATGGTGCAGCGGGTGCTGCGCCTGGGAGATCGCCCGATCAAGAGCCTGATGACCCCGCGTACTGACATCTGCTGGCTGGATATCGAGGAGCCACTCGACGTAAGCCTGGAGGAGATGCTGATAAGCAACCACTCATGCTTTCCTGTTGCCAAAGGCAGTCTTGATGACTGCCTTGGTGTTGTGCGAGTGCGCAACATCCTGGTTGCCAAGTGTGCCGGCGATCCGATTGATCTTGAGGAATTGCTGCAGCCTCCATTATTTGTGGCCGAAAGTACGCGCGCCCTTTCCGTGCTTGAGCAGTTCAAACATAGCCGTATTCACATCGCTTTGGTTACCGATGAGTTTGGCGGGGTAGCTGGATTGGCGACTCTCAATGACCTGATGGAAGGGATCGTGGGTGATCTACCCTCGATTGAGGATGAAGAAGGTCCACTGGTCGTGACCCGGGATGATGGATCCTGGCTGGTGGATGGCGGACTGGATCTCGATGCCTTTACCGAACTGATCGACCACGACATTTTCGGCATTGCCCAGGAAGGTCGCTATCACACGCTGGCAGGCTTTGTGATGCATGTGTTAGAGCGCATTCCCCATGAAGCCGACCACTTTGACTGGCGTGGCTATCGCTTTGAAGTGGTTGATATGGATGGTAAAAGAGTCGACAAGATCCTTGTCAATGCCCTGCAAGTGCCTGCGGCCGATGTCAATTCAAGTGCAACTGAACCTGGCAGTCGACAGTCGAATGGTTCTCAAGATTGAATCCGTTACGAAAGAATTGCTTGTTGTTATCGGCCTGGCAACTTGGCAAGATGCTCACTGGAGCCCATCACCACCAACATCTGGCCCTCCTCAAGAACGTGGGATGCCGGTGGATTAACGCATAAATGATTGTCAGGACCGGCCGCCAGTACACTGATATTAAAGTTTTTGCGGAGATTGAGTTCCCTCAGTGAGTGGCCAATGAAGGATTCTGGAACCCGGATTTCTTCAATGCTGTTGATGTCATCAAGGCGCAGCCGATCCAGCAGGTTTGGGCGCACCAGCTCCATGCCCAGGCGAAGGCCCTGCATCTTGGACGGGAACACCACCCGATCAGCCCCCACCCGTTTCAGCATTCTCATGTGCAGGTCGGACGTCGCCCGGGCGATCACCTGCTGAACCTTGGAACCGGCTGCAACCTTGGCGATGAGAGTGGCAGTGACACTGGCTTCAATCGGCTCACGCATGGCCACCACAACCGTGCCCATGTCGAGAGCGCCGGCAGCTCTGAGGGCATCTTCATCGGTGCAATCCACAACCCGCGCTTCGATTGAAGCGTCGATCAGGCGCAGGGCGTCCACTGCCTTCTGATCGTTGTCGATCGCCAGCACTTCGGCGCCGGAACGGATCAGCTCCTCAATCACGGATGAGCCGAAACGACCAACACCGATCACGGCAAAGCTTCGTCGATGACGCTGCTGCTCTGTGCGCCAATGCCACCAGGGGTGGGGCGAGGGATTTGTGTCCATGAAACGGCTCGGAACGATGGGCTGGAGGCGGATGGCTAGCGATCAGAGGAAGAGGTCCTCACGGGGGTAGCCGACCCGGTCTGGGGGTCTGTTCCCATACAGGGCGGCCAACAGCAGCATGATCCCCAACCGTCCCACGAACATGCCCACCATCAGCACCAGCTGCCCCCAGCGGTTGAGCTCTGCGGTGACACCCAGATCCAGCCCCACGGTGCAGAAGGCCGACATGCAGGTGAACAGCTTCTCAAGGAAGCTGAAGCGGATACCAGTCAGGCTGCCATCGTCGGTTGCGCCGATGCCCAGCAGCAGGGCCATCAACAGCACAAACAGTCCGGAGGCCAGGGTGACCCCCACAGCCTTGAGCAGTAGTTCACTGGACATCTCGCGATTGCGAATCACCACCTGCTTACGACCCTCAAGTGTGGATTTGGTTGCACCCATCAGCAAGGCGAAGGTGGTGGTCTTGATGCCGCCGCCGGTGCCCCCGGGGCTGGCTCCGATGAACATCAACACGATCATCAGCAGCAGGCCAGCCTCCGAAAGAGTCTCCACGGACAGGGGAACGGTGTTGAACCCGGCTGTGCGCGTAGTGATCGATTGGAACAGCGTGACCTGCAGGCGCTGCAGCAGTGTGAGTCCAGATACCACCCCATCCTTGGCAAAGTGCTCCGTGAACATCAACCCCAGGGCGCCGATCACGATCAGCAGCAGTGTGCTGCGCAACACCAGCCGGGTATGCAGACTCAGCCGGCGGATGCGCCCGAGACGAAAGCGCTTGGCCCACACGTCGTTGATCACGCGCCAGCCGATCCCCCCCACCACGATCAGGCTGCCAATCACCCCATTCACCACCGGGTTGTCGCGGTAGCGCACCAGATTGTCGCTCCAGAGACCGAAACCGGCGTTGTTGTAGGCGCTGATGCAGTGAAACAACGAAGCCCAGAGGCGATCCAGGGGGTTGGTGATGTCCGTGAAGCCAAAGGTGTAGAGCACCACCGTGCCCAGACCCATCACGCAAAATCCGGCAACCAGGATGCCGTTGAAGGTCGGCCCGATGCCGCCGACCCCAAACTCATCCAGTGCCCTGCCCCGATCCAAGCGGTTGCGCAGGCCGCTGCGCCCTTGCACGAAACCCTGGAGGAAGGTGGTGATCGCCATCAGACCGAGACCGCCGGTGACGATCAAGCCCGCTAGGGCCAGCTGCCCCAGGGGGGTGAGATCACGGCTGATGTCAATGATCGAGAGGCCGGTCACCGTGATCGCCGAGGTCACCGTGAACAGGGCTTCCCAGAGGCCCACATCATCTGTGGAGCAGAGGGGACTCGAGAGGATGAAGGTGCCCAGCAGGATCACAAGGGCGCCAGTCACAACCGTGAACTGGGGAACTGTGAGCCTCTGTCGCCAGCGCTGCAGGCCCCTGACTCTGTTCGTCAGGAAGGCAAAGGCCATTGCGTTCCGTCCATCTGGGCTGGAAAGGGTTGATGAAGGTTAAGCGTTCGGGTGCCTGGCATCCTCCCAGTGTTCTGCCCAGCAGGGGTAGCAGTTGCTTGGCTGGCACCATCGCCACGCGTGCGCTACACATTGAGCCCCAGTTGTTGGCGCCGCTTTGCAGCATCCGGGGGAGGGGAAGGAAGGTGGGTGGGTGTTTCCGTTTGCGAAGGTTCGTTTGATGGGCCCAGATTGCTGATCAGTCGCCTTCAGGGGCTGCTGTTCAAGGTCGGACGCTCAGGCGATCGCTCCCCTGCCTGTGGATGGGCGGATGGGCGGATTGAATCGCCAAGGGCCGATCGCACCCTCACCAGTCACTCCTCGGTTGTCGCCTCAGGGATGCTGCTGGATGGCAGCAGTTCATCACTAGCAATGAAGAAACCTACCGCTCCCAGCAGTGCAGCCAGTACCAGGCCAATGATCCACCAGTTAACCGCACTGAGGCTGGAAATAGATTCCTGATTGATGAAAGATCCGCAACTACAGCATGCCAGGCCCGTTCTGGTCGACTTGGAGCGGGTGACCATTCGGCAGCCACATTTAGGGCATCCCATGACTTGCTTCCACCATGTTCAAGGACAAATCATGGCCGGGTAAACGGCTCCAAAATACAGTGAAGACTGCCACCAATGAACAAATTGTTCATTGCGAACATTTCGTGGGACTGAAGCGCATGGGGCGGTGACGCGGTTTACCTCTTCGCGACCTGTTTTTGTGGCGACCTGATTGAGGGGGCGCCCATGTGGAGGTCTCTCAATGGCATTGCCTCCGGGATTTAGAATCTATGTTGTTAACAGCAATTGAGGAGCGCGGAATGTGTTGCTTGCCGGATTGGGGTGAGAGTAGCTAGATCTGCATTGGATTGATTTGAATCCAGGAAACTGCCGCTATAGCTAGTCTCTTTTGTGAAGCTAAGGCCTCCAGTCAGGCCTCCAGGTAATCAAGATATTCACCCGAAAGTCTGCGGATGGAGGCTGTTGCCCGCCGTTCTAGCCCGCGGGCCATATCCCGGGTGATGCCCATCTGCCGGGCCGCAGCGCTGAGGCTGAGGGGTTCGGTCTCGCCGATGCCGTAGCGCAGCCGCAGCAGTTCGGCTTCCTGGGGAGGCAGCTGGGCGAGCAGGCGCTGGATGTCCTGGCGCATCAGGGTGGAGGTCACCTGTTCGTGGGGGCGACTGAGCTGGCAGGCCAGGCTGTCCAGCAGGCGGAGCTCCTGGTCGTGGGGGTGATGACCGTCGAGGCTGAGGGGCTCCTGGGCCCGGAACAGGGCCTCGCGAATATCCAGGGGCTTGAGGCCGGTGGCGGCGGCCAGCTCGGCCAGGTTCGGATCCCGGCCCAGCTGGTGGCCGAGGGTCTGCTGGACCTGGCGGAGCTTCTGCAGTTGGTCCACCATCGTGGCCGGCAGGCGGATCGTGCGCCCCTTGGCCACCAGGGCACTGCCGATGCCGTCGCGGATCCACCAGGCTGCATAGGTGGAGAAGCGATAGCCCCGGCTGGGGTCGAACCGCTCCACCGCTCGGATCAGCCCGATCGTGCCCTCCTGGATCAGATCCTCCAGGTCGATCGGGCGGTGCTGGTAGCGCTTCGCGATGCTCACCACTAGGCGCAGGTTGGCGAGGACCATGCGGCTGCGGGCCTGGTTGGCCAGGCGCAGGCGGCGTCGGAGCTGGCCCACGCTCAGGCCGGCTTCCAGGGCCCAGGCCTGCAGGCTGGGTTCCACCCCTCCGGCGCGCAGTTTCATTTCCTCGGCCACGTCTTGAGCCTGGCGGCCGGCCTGCACAAGGCGGGCCAGGGTGATTTCGTCTTCAGCGGTGAGCAGCGGGATGCGTCCCATCGTCCGCAGGTGCTGCGTGAGTGCGTCGCAGCCGCCCGGGGGGCGCTTCTGTGGCGCAGGCATCGGAGGGATGTCTGTGATTGGGTCGGCAAACGTTAATGACTGCTGCAGGCGGCTGGGTGCGTCGGGCTCGAGCTAGCAACCAGTAGCTCAAATCGGGCTTATCAGTTGCACTGATCAATCGTTTGAATGGGCCAAAACCGCAAGCGGACTCTGCTTGGATTGGACTGGCATGGCGTTGGCAGAGCTGCGTCATGTCGCCATCTGGGCTGCAGATCTGGGCTCATGATCTGGGCTGCAGGTCTGGGCTGAAATCGCTTGTTCAGGAGGGCTGTTCAGCATAAAAAAGGGCCCGGACAAGCCGGGCCCAGAAGTTTGGATTGGCCGCGATCAGGCCAGTGCTGCCACTGCTTGCTGCAGGGCTTCGTGGCGGCTGATGCTGGTGCGTTCAGCCGGCAGTTTCTTGTAGAGACCGAGCTTTTCCAGGCGCCGCTGGGTGGTGTCGGCAGCCCCCACCACAAACACCTGGCGGCCCTTCTCGATCGCCTCCTCCACCGCATTCTCCACCGCCAACGCGGCAGTCACGCCGAGATGGGACACCTCGCTGAGGTCAAAGATCACGGCTTTGCAATCGCGGATGGCGTTGTGTTCCCGGGCGATTGCCTTGGCCACCCCGAAGATCATGGCGCCATTGAGCTGGAAGAGCAGCACCTGGCCCTTGCCCTGATCGAGCAGGGCTTTCTCCTCATCGGGAATCATCAGGGCACCATCGCCGGTGCTCACCGATTTCACCGACTTGCTCTGCAGGGCGCTCATCTTGTCGATCGTGAGGATGTTGGCGATGAACACGCCCACGCCCACGGCCACGATCAGATCCACCAGCACGGTGAGGGCGATCACCAGATACATGATCACGGCGCCGCTGATCGAGATGCGGTGGGCGCGCTTGATGAAGCCCCAGTCCACGATGTCCACACCCACCTTCAGGGCGATGCCGGCCAGCACGGCCTGGGGAATCTGGGCGGCCAGCCTCCCGCCCGCCAGGATCACCACCATCAGGACCAGGGCCCGGGTGATGCCAGAGAGGGCACTGCGCCCGCCCGCCTGGATGTTCACCACCGTGCCCATGGTGGCGCCGGCACCGGCGATGCCGCCGAACAGGCCGGACACCAGGTTGCCCAGGCCCTGGCCGATCAGTTCCTTGTTGGAGTCGTGCTCGGTGCGGGTGACGCTGTCGGCGATCACGGCCGTGAGCAGGGCATCGATGCAGCCGAGCATCCCGAGCACGGCGGCACTCACCACCATGGTCTGCAGCTGGGCAGGCGCAAACGTGGGCACCTGCAGCTTGGGGAAGCCTGAGGCGATCTCGCCGATCCGGCGGATGCCCTCGCCGCCGTCACCACCGCCGCTGAGCAGGGTGAGCGAGAGCAGCGTGCCGATCACCAGGGCGATCAGCTGGGGCGGCGCCACCTTCTTCACCCCGGCGGGGGTGAGCCAGAGGATCGCCAGGGTGATCACCGCCAGCAGCACCTCGGTGGGCCGGGCGTTCTGCAGGAGCTGGGGCAGGGCGGTGAGGGTGCCCATCACCCCGCCCTTGGGAATCGCCTGGCCGAGAAAGGGCCCGAGCTGCAGGATGATCAGGATGAAACCGATCCCGCTCATGAAGCCCGAGATCACCGTATAGGGCATCTGGGTGATGTAGCGGCCCAGCTTCAATACGCCGAACACCATCTGGAAGATGCCGGCGAGCATCACCACGGTGAAGGCCATGGCCAGGCCGTTTTCCGGGTTGCGCGCCGTCAGGCTGGCGATCACCGCGGTCATCACCACGGTCATCGGGCCGGTGGGCTCCGAGATCAGGCTGGGGGTGCCGCCGAACAGGGCGGCGAACAGACCCACGAGCACGGCTCCCCAGAGGCCGGCGGCGGCGCCGGCACCGGAGGCCACGCCGAAGGCCAGGGCCAGGGGCAGGGCCACGATCGCGGCCGTGACGCCGCCGAACAGATCTCCCTTGATGTTGGTGGTGCTGATGTGATTCAGCACCCGCAGGCCCGGGGGCCGGGGCGGTGCCGTGGATGTGGTCATCGCGACAGGCGAAGGTTGGCGCGGAACCATAGGCCGGTTGCCTGGGAACTGGGTCGGCAGCCTTCGCAACTGCCCCAACCTGCACCTGAAGTGCCCAGGATTCCCCCCTCCCTGCGGGCCAAGCGATGACCGTGCTGATCCTGATTGCCCTGGGCTGGCTGGGTGTGCGCACGCTGCTGCTGCTGGCCCAGGTGGCACGCCACAGCCCTGAAGCCCAGCTGGCGCGCTCGTTTGAGCAGGAGCTGCAGGAGCGCGGACTGCGTCCCCCCAGTGCACCAGGCAGCGGCGATCTCTGAACTGGCCTCAGCCTCCGCCCCAGCCAGGTGATCCCTGTGCCTATACCCCTGCCACAACGCAACCAAGTTCCATGGTTTTTCCGGCTCCAGTGCTCCTGGAGGTGAGCTCCCACCAGCTCGAGGTGGCGGAAACCCTGATTGGGGTGGGCCGCTTCGTGGTGATCTTTGTGGTGGCCCGCGCCATCGCCGAGCTGATGGTGCGGCTGCAGCTGCCCACGATCCTTGGCGAACTGGTGGCCGGCGTGCTGATCGGCGCCTCCGGCCTGCATCTGATCGTGCCGCCCGAGGTGCAGGCCCAGTTGAGCAGCGTGGTCACCGGTCTGGTGGGTTCCCTGGCCGGGATCACGCCGGAGGCGGTGAGCGAGGTCTACAACGAGACCTTCCCCAGCCTGCAGGCCGTGTCGCAGATCGGCCTGTTTGCCCTGTTGTTCCTCACCGGTCTGGAGAGCGAACTCGACGAACTGGTGGCCGTGGGCGTGCAGGCCACCACGGTGGCGGTGGCCGGGGTGGCGCTGCCCTTTGCCCTGGGCACCGCTGGCCTCTACTACCTCTTTCATGTGCCGCTGATCCCGGCCGTGTTCGCCGGGGCGGCCATGACGGCCACCTCGATCGGCATCACCGCCAGTGTGTTCGGCGAGCTCAAGTGGCTCAAGAAGCGCGAGGGCCAGATCGTGATCGGCGCCGCCGTGCTCGACGACATCCTCGGCATCGTGATCCTGGCGGTGGTGGTGGCCGTGGTGGGCGGCGGTGCCTTCAGCTTCGGGCCGCTGATCAGGCTCTGTCTGGCGGCCGTGGCTTTCGTGGCGGTGGCCCTGGTGCTGAGCCGCAAGGCCGCCCCCGCTTTCGACTGGGTGGTGGACCGGCTCAAGGCACCGGGGGATGTGGCTGTGGCCAGCTTCGTGGTGCTCACCCTCTGCTGTTTTGCCGCCCAGGCGATCGGCCTGGAGGCGGCCCTGGGCGCCTTCGCCGCCGGCCTGATCCTCAGTGCCTCTAAGCACACCCACGACATCGACACGGCCGTGAAGCCCCTGGTGGCCCTGTTCGCCACGGTGTTCTTCGTGCTGATCGGCACCGGCATGGACCTCTCGGTGCTCAACCCCTTCGATCCCGCCAACCGCGAGGGCCTTCTGGTGGCCGCCTTCCTGCTGGTGGTGGCGATCGCCGGCAAGGTGGCCGCCGGCTGGAGCTACCTGAGCAAGGAACCCACCAACCGGCTGGTGGTGGGCCTGGGGATGATGCCCCGCGGCGAGGTGGGTCTGATCTTCCTGGGGCTGGGAACCCAGGCCGGCATCCTCACGCCGGCACTGGAAGCGGCCATCCTGCTGATGGTGATCGGCACCACCTTCCTGGCGCCGGTGCTGCTGCGGATCGTGATCCCCGAGGAACCCGATCAGCCTGATGCCCAGGCGCTCGAGCAGCCCGCCTGATTCCAGGAGCGCATCAGACACACCATGCCCCAGGCTGCAGCCGTGCCATCAGGCCCCTCTGCGGGGCGGCGGATCTGCCTCACCACGCTGCATGGCAAGGAACGGGCCCTGGCCAGGCCCTTTGCCCTGGGCCTGGGCGCTTCCCTTGAGGTGAGCGCCTGCGACACCAACGCCCTGGGCACCTTCAGCGGCGAGGTGGAGCGCCTGGGTGATGCCCTTGGCACCTGCCGCCGCAAGGCGATGCTCGGCCTGGAGGCCACGGGGTTGCAGCTGGGCCTGGCCAGTGAGGCCAGCTTCGGCCCCCACCCGGCCGTGCCCCTGCTGCCGGTGGGCCAGGAGCTGCTGCTGTTCGTGGACCGCGAGCGGGGGATCACCGTGGTGGAGCAGCGGCTGGAGTGGCGCACCAACTACGCCCACACGCTGCTGGGGCCGAACGAGGATCCTGCCCCTTGGCTGCGGCGGGTGGGTTTCCCGTCTCACGGGGTGCTCGTCCGTCCCGCCACAGCCGATGCCGGCCCGTGGCACAAGGACCTCACTGAGCCGGCACGCCTTCGGGATGCGCTGGCGGCCTGCCGGCGCAGCGATCCCCAGGGCCGGGTGTGGCTGGAAACGGACATGCGCGCCCACCGCAACCCCACCCGGATGCGCTCGATCCGCCGCCTGGGGGTGTCCCTGGTGCGCCGCCTGGCCACGCCTTGCCCAGCCTGCGCAGCTCCGGGCTGGGGCCTGGTGCACACCGATCCGGGCTTGCCCTGCGGATGGTGCGGCGGGCCCACCGCGCTCACGGCGATCGAAGTGTGGGGCTGCGAGGGCTGCGGCCATCGTGAGCGTCACCCCCGGCGGGATGGCCTGAAGCAGGCTGACCCCGGCCAGTGCCCCCGTTGCAATCCCTGAGGTTGCTGGGCAGTGCTGAGCAGGCGCGGCGGGAGTGCCAGGACACAACAGACACAGAGGGGCAGTTGCCATTGAGAATCGCTTGCAAAAGGCTGCCCTGGTCGCCTAGGTTGCGAGTCGTTCTCAACAAGTGGCCACCGGCATGCCCGCCACGCTTCCCAGTCCGGCAACGGTTCGCACCGCCGACAGCGTGGTCGGCAGTCTCTGCCGGGAAGTGGACGCCCTTCGCCAGCGCAGCCGGGTGCTGAACCAGGCGATGGGCCGCTGTCAGCACGGTGGCCTGCTGATCCGCCTGCAGCGCGACCTGGCCCAGCTGCAGGGGCGCCGTCGCGAGCTCCTGGCCACGGCCCGGGCCTGGCAGCGCCGCGGGGTGAGCGATCAGCTCGGGATGGCCTTTCTGGTGGAAATCGCCAGTCGTCCCCTGCCCTGCTGATCGGCTACCACCTGAATCAGCCCAGCTTGGCGGGACTGTGCTTGTCGTCGCTGAGCTCGCCATCCACGATCAGCAGGGCGGCGGGCTGGCCCTGGCAGAAGCGCACCCGGCCGAGCAGGTGGGCGAATTCGTTTTCTGCCGTCACCTGGGCATCCACGATCGGATCGAGGAACACGGTTGTGCGCAGGTCGGCGGCGCGCTCGGCCATGGCGTAGATCTGCTGCAGCGAGGCCGTCACGTCCGCTTCCAGCTGGAAGGAGGCGGCGAAGATCTGTTCGGGCGTGCTCCACTCCTGGCGGGGAGCGGCGAGATCCTGGAGCTGCACGGTCTGGCCGCGGGCGATCAGGTAGTCGGCGAACGTTGCGGCGTGCTCCTGCTCACTGCTGGCTTCCTGCTTGAAGAAGTGGGAGAAGCCCCGCAGTTCCCGCTCGGCGAACCAGATGGCCATGGCGAAGTAGGCGGCGCTGGCCTGGCGCTCCATCGTGAGGTGGCTCTGCAGGGCGTCCACCAGGGCCGCGTCCATCGGCTGGGCGAGCGCGCGCCCGGCGGGACCGGTGGCCACCGCAGTGCCGCTGATGGTGCTGAGCTCAGGGGAAGCCGTCATGCTCGTTCACGGGATTTGTTGTGACAAATGCTACGGGCAATTGTTGCCTTTGTGACTTGCTCGCCCGGTGTGATTGGAACCCCTGATGGGCAATTGAGAAGCATTTGCAGCACTGCGGCTTGTGCTTCTGGCCATGCCTGATCGATTTCATTTGGGGTTCACAGCTGACTTGACTGTGGACTGATCACCTTGATTTCACTAGATCCTGGGTTTCGGTTGATCAGTAGAGGCGGGGCAGGGGGTTGTCCTCGATCAGGCTGTCGCCGAACATCAGCCCGTCGTCGCTGCTGATCCGCAGATCTCCCTGCTGGCGCAGGGCATTGATCTGGCGCGTCACCGTGGAACGGGTGGCGCCGATCAGTTCGGCCAGGCGGGAGTGGGGAATAGTGAAGGGCAGCAGGTAGCCGTCCCTGCGGCGAATGCCGAACTGCATCACCAGCAGCTGGAACAGGGCCACCAGGCGCGCCTCGGTGCCCACTGGATGGCGCACCAGATGCAGGGCGATCAGCCACTGCATGAGCAGATCGTGGTGCACCGGGCAGTGCTCGGCGTAGTGCAGCCGCAGGCTGCAGGGGCTCACCGCCTCCAACATCAGCATCACCCCCTGGGGAAGGCGCAACCACTGCCCCTCCGGATCACCGCAGAAGGCCAGGGTCACGTCCTGGAACTGTGCATCGAAGCCCACGGCAAGCCGGGCCACCCCCTGATGGCAGGTGATCTGAACGCAGCGGCGTTGCTCGGACGACTGGCCCAGCAGGTAGGTCTGTCCTTGCCTGAGCTGAAGCTGGTGGGTGCTGTCCAGTGGTCTTCAACCTGCGGCGCGTTGAATCCGCATTCTGCAATCGATCAGCGGCAAAGGAAGCGTCCGTTCGCTGGCTGATTGGCTGCATTCCAGGCGAGGGCGATGTAGCGAACATGCGGATGTGACATTCACAACAACCTCGGGTTTTTTGGCCACAGCGAGTCCCAGGCTGCTGCATGCTGTGCTCTGACCTGCCGCCTGCTGCTGATGGATGCCTGGAAGTCTGCTCCGGTGGGTCGTCAGCATTCCTCCGAGGCCGCGCACCGCCGATCCGGCAAGACTTTGGATCCCGCCGCGATCACCAGTAAGGGCTGGGCCAGAAGCCTTTGGAGCTTTTCCGGTGGGGATGGAATCGTGGAGTACGCCACCAATGATCTGGGTCGCGGCCGCGGCAATTTGCCGATGTCACGGGATGAACAGACCTTCATTCACCGAACCTTTGAGCTGCTGGATCGCCTCACGGGCCTGGCTTTCAAGCAGGTCTCGTCCCCAGCTGACGCGGACATCCGCGTTTACTGTGCTGGCAAACTGGGGGGCAGTGAAGGCGTGGCTTACAAGCGCAAAGGTTGGTTTGATGTGTATTGGAAGGACAAGAAAGGATGGGATCTCACCACGTTTGAAAAGCATGTGATCAGGCATGAAATCGGCCATGCCCTTGGCCTCGACCATCCCTACGGCTCGGGCGCAAATCCGCGCTTCAACACCAGGGACACCGTGATGTCATACAACTGGGTTGGCAACACGACATTCACGCCGATTGATATCCAGGCTTTGCAGAGGCTCTGGGGGGCCTGAGGCCTCAGGAGAAGCGGCGGCGACCAAGGGCAAGGAAGCCGGCCACGTAGGCAAGGCAGAGCACCAGGCTGCGCAGGGCGTTGTGCAGCAGGGCGAAGCGTGCTGCGTTGCCCCGGCTGCTGGCATCCCTGCCGATCTGCTGTTGCCTGGTTTCGATCTGGCTGATCAAGGTCATGCGCTGATCTTCAGGAATCTCGGCAACCGATGCCCGTTGGATCGACAGCACATCACTCTCCAGGCTCTTGCTGAGGACCGCGGTTTCCGCCGCGTTGCGTTGATCAATCAGCGTGACACTGCCCAGGAACAGCGGGACATGCCACACCGCCAGCAGGGACAGGCTCACCACCCCCCGCCGGCTGAACTGCAGTGCGGTGTGGCGGCGGCGTGCGAGACGCATGGCCAAGGATGGATCGGAACTCGGCTGAGGCCATGGCTGCAGCAGGGAGCCCGCCCGTAGCAGTGCCACGCCGATCAGAGGCAGGAACGCCGCATTGACGATCTGGCTGGCGAGCTGGGTTCCCCATTCAACGGAGCGCGGGTTCAAGGGCAGCACCGTGGCGATCACGATGATCAGAAACACCAGAATCAAGATCTTCCCGCACACCCAGAGCAGCATGGCTGGACGGGGATCGGCGGTCGCCATTGGCAGTCCCTGGCTGTTGTTCAACCGATGGAGACTCGGGGTTGTTTCCATCACCACACTCCGGGAGGTCGCCAGGAGCGCTGAACCCGCTGCTGTCGCCAGCCCAGCTGCCGCAGGGTGAGTCGACGAAGCCGGCGATTCAGGCAGAGTGTTGCAGCCAGGCCCACTGCAGCAACTGCATTCAGCACCAGATCAGGCCCCTGGATGGGATCCAGGCTGTTGCCGTCTGCCGGTTTGTCTGCGCTGCATGTCCAGCTCATGGCGTATAGGCAAGGTATGGATGCAGGGTTTGACCAGCTGGTTTGGGCGGATGTTGACTTGCCGCTCACCTGCTGCACGATTAGGGGCACTCTGTTGTGAATAGCTGAGCCGTTGTCGCTGATGGGCGACGTCGATGCAGCCAGAACAATGGCAAAGTGCTGAAGACTCATTTTGGGTGAGTTGAGGTTCACTGAGTATGGCGAAATGAGCAGCTTGGTTGAGAAGATCTGTGCCGTAGAAAGGCTCTATATCCGCTTGGCCTGGCCTGCAGGATGCATGCCCACCGCCCTTCCCTCCCTGTTGGTGCGGTTGTGCTGCGGGCACCCCGGCTTGATCTCACGCCCCCTGCTGGATTCGAACCAGCGACCGGCCGCTTAGAAGGCAGAGCATTTGCTGACAACAAGCCAGTGACAGCAACTGTTCTTGTGATTCACAAGCGTCGCTGGGTAAAAACTGGGTAAAAACTTCGGGGCCTGCCAGCGGGGCTACAAGCCTGTTGTGGACTGGGGTTTCCGCCAAGGACGCCACTTGCGTTTCCCGCTGGCTTCCCGGCCCTTTTCAGGGGTCGCAAGGACCATCGACAGCAATCGACCGCACGCCTTGAAGGCGGCTGATCTGTTGTGCGCCAGACGGCATTGGCGCATGGATGCGGATGGGGTCGGTTTGCCTCGCAGTGGGGATCAGGAGTGTTCTCGGCTCGAGAGGGCGGCAGCGCAGGGCCGGCGTGCTGGCTCCTGCCAACGGGCGGGTGCTGGCTGCTGGCAGGTGGCGAGGCCCGGGCCAGCCCAGGTCCGCGAAGTAAAACTTTACGCAGAAAGCCAACAAAAGTTCGTCGCTCGCAAACCTGCGGGACATACAGTCAGGGTTCCCGAACGGCAACCCGGTGCAGAGCCTTCAGCACAAGCTCGATGCCGCGCGGGTGCAGTTCGGCAAGTTCCTGCGCAACTGGCGGCGCAGCAACGACTGGTCAGTGACCACTGCCCAGGACTGGGCCAAGGCCTGTCCTGCCCTGATCCCCTGGTCCCTGCGGGTGGCTGGCGGGCAATGGGGGAACCTGGAGAACGGCAAGGTCCACCAGCCCCAGCCCAGCACCTTCATTCAGCTTGGAGTGCTCAACGAGTGCCTGGCCCTGGAGGACCGGGGGCCGATCAAGGACCGCACCCTGCGCGACCGGGTGCAGCGCGCCCAGCCGGTGCGGCACTCCGACGGCCGCCTCTGGGGGGCGGAGGACTGGTTTGCCTGCTACATCGGCAAGCTGGAGGGTCCTCCCGAGCTCTGGCCGCGCCAGGAGGAGATCGACGCAGAAAGCGAGACCAAGCGGCTGCGCACGCTGTTTGACCAGGCCTCAGAGCTCGCCGGGGTGCGCCCGGTGTCGGCAGCGATGCAAGTGCTGCGCAAGGCCGGTGACCTGCCGATGGAGCAGGTGGTCGCCATCGAGAACG
>JBBASN010000014.1:0-30841 GCA_040399225.1 Prochlorococcaceae cyanobacterium
AGCGGGTGCGGTGGGAACGCTGCTGGCGCAGCAACTGGCTGGTGCCCGGGCCCTGCTGGTGGATCCGCCGCGCAAGGGGCTGGAGCCGCCGGCGTTGGCGGAGATCCTGGCAGCGCCGCCCGAGCGGCTGCTCTACCTCAGCTGCGATCCGGCAACCCTGGCCCGGGATCTGGCTGCCCTGGCCGGGGCGGATGGGCCCTACCGCCTGCGTGCGGCGCAGCCCCTCGACTTCTTCCCCCAGACCAGCCACGTGGAGACCCTGGCCACCCTGCTCCGCCGTTAACGCAGGCTGGCGCCGAACTGCTTCTCGAGGGCGGCGCGCACGGCGGCATGGGCCTGTTCCACCTGCTCGTCGGTGAGGGTGCGCTGGGGATCGCGATAGCGCAGCCGGAAGGCCTGGCTGCAGGCGTCGGCTCCCAACTGGCTGCCCTCGTAACGGTCGATCAGCTCCGCATGCTCCAGCAGGGGTTTGCCGGCCTTGCGGATCGTGGCCAGCAGGGCCGAGGCCTGGGTGCTGCGGGGCACCACCAGGGCCAGATCCCGCTCGGCAGCTGGCACGGTGGGATAGGACCTGAAGGCAGGCTGCCAGCGGTTGCGGCGGGTGGCCGCGCTGAGCAGGGCAGCCAGATCCAGCTCAAAAAGGTGGGTGGCCTCCGGCAGGTCGCCCTCCTCGGCCCGTTCGGGGTGGAGCTGACCAAACCAGCCGGCGTGCCGTCCCTCGAGCATCAGCTGGGCCGCCCGTCCGGGATGGAGCAGAGGGTGGTCCGTGAGGGGCCTGCCCTCCAGGTAGAGCTTCAGGCTGGCGAGGGCCTGCTGCAGGGCGCCGCGGGCCTGGAAGTAGTCGGCCGGCAGCGGCTTGCCGCTGCTGCGCCAGCGCTCGGCCCGCCGCTCGCCGCAGATCACACCCACCACTTGGGTGCGGTCACCCTCCTCAGCAGAGCTGTAGACAGCACCGATCTCAAAGGCCCAGAAGCCGGGCTGGCCGCTCTGCAGATTGCGCCGCGCCGCCGCCAGCAACTCGTCCACCAGGGTGTCGCGCAGATGGCCGTAATCGGCCAGCAGGGGATTGGCCAGGGGGATCCGTCCCGGCGCCGCAGGCACCAGGGAGAAACTGACCACTTCCTGCAGCCCCGCCTGGCAGAGGGCCCGCCGCAGCCGCCGCTCCGCCGTCTGCTCGTCGCTGAGGCCACCTGGCTCGATCGGGTCGGGCAGGTGGCAGGCGAACTGGTCGTAGCCCACCAGCCGGGCCACCTCCTCGATCAGGTCCACCTCCCTGCGCAGGTCGATCGCCCGGGCCGGGGGCACCTGCACATGCCAGCCCTCGCCCTGCTCTTCCACCGTGCAGCCCAAGGCCTCCAGGGTGGCCCGGATGCGCCCATCGTCCAGGTCCTGCAGCTCGCCGTCCACCAGCACCGGTCCCAGCAAGTTGTGCAGGGCATCGCGGCGCAGATGCAGGGGGGGCACCGGCTCCTGGGGGCGGGCGTGCAGCCAGCGGCCCACCACCCGCCCACCGGCCAGCTCGGCCAGCAGGGCACAGGCCCGGTCTGCCGCCGCCAGGGTGGCCTCGAGGGGGAGTCCCTTCTCGAAGCGGCTGCTGGCCTCGGTGCGCAGGCCCACGCTGCGGGCCGACTGGCGCACCAGCTGGGGGGCGAACACCGCCGCCTCCAGCCAGATTGCGGAGGTGGTGCTGGACACGGCCTCCCCAGCTCCACCGATCACCCCGGCCAGGGCAATCGGCCGGTCGGCATAGGTCACCGTGAGGGCAGCCTCGCTGAGCGTGCGTTCCTCGCCATCCAGGCTGGTGAAGCACTCGCCGGGACGGGCCTGGCGCAGCCCCAGGGCCGCCGGCTGGGCCTGCCCGCCGCTGAGGGCCGCCAGCCGCTCGCGATCAAAGGCGTGCAGCGGTTGGCCTGTTTCCAGCATCACCAGATTGGTGACGTCCACGATCGTGTTGATCGGGCGGATGCCGGCCTTCTCCAGCCGCCGCTGCAGCCAGGCTGGAGAAGGGCCGGCCCGCAGCCCCTCCAGGGCCGTCACAGTGAACAGTCCGCCCTGCTCCATGGCCTGCAGGCTGGCCGGAGCCACCGCCAGCGGAGCCACCTCCGCCACGCTCGGCACCGGCGGGAAGTGGGTGCGGCCGCCACTGAGGGCCGCCACCTCACGGGCGATGCCCTGCATCGACAGTCCATCAGGCCGGTTTGCCGTAATCGCCAGCTCCAGCACCTGGTCGTCCAGGCCCAGAGCGGGCCCCACAGGCGTGCCCAGGGGCGGCACGGTTTCGAGCAGCTGGTCCAGTTCGGCGATGCCCTCCGAGCCATCGCTCAGGCCCAGCTCCGCCAACGAGCAGATCATGCCGCAGCTGGCCACGCCTCGCAGCTCGGCAGGTTTGATCGTGAGGTTCACGGCCGGCAGGGTGGCGCCCACCAGGGCCACGGGCACATGAATGCCGGCACGCACATTGGCGGCCCCACATACGATCTGCAGGGTTTCGGCCTGCCCCACATCCACCCGGCAGACGCTCAGCTTGCTGGCGTCCGGGTGGGCCTGACGGTCGAGCACCCTGCCCACGACCACGCCCTCGGCCTGGGCCGCCAGGTCTTCGATGCCCTCCACCTCGAAGCCGGCGATCGAGAGTCGCTCAGCGAGGGCCTCCAGGGGCAGCTCCAGATCCGTGTCCCCCTCCGGACCCCTCACCAGCTCCCGCAGCCACTGGTGTGAGACGCGCATGCAGGCCCTGGACAAATCAGTGGATGATCCTAGGCAGCCACTGCGCAAGGGGCCTTGCACCACCGTCTTCGGCCCACGGCAGCCCCGTGACCTCCACCCGGTAAGGTGGATCCTTGTCAATTCGCATCGCACACGCGGCGCAACGTCCTTCATGGCTAAGAACAAGGGCGTCCGGATCGTGATCACCCTCGAGTGCACGGAATGCCGGTCCAACCCCGCCAAGCGGTCTCCTGGTGTGTCTCGCTACACCACCGAGAAGAACCGCCGCAACACCACCGAACGGCTGGAGCTGAAGAAGTTCTGCCCCCACTGCAACAAGTCGACCGTTCACAAGGAAATCAAGTGAGCCCGACCACCTGAACCGTCTCAACTGCGGTCCAGGTGTTGCAACGGCACGTCGTCTCCTCTTCTCCCTCCGTTCCCTCCATGGCCAGTTCCTTTTTCAAGAAGCGCCTGTCGCCGATCAAGCCGGGCGATCCGATCGACTACAAGGACGTCGATCTGCTCAAGAAATTCATCACCGAGCGCGGCAAGATCCTGCCCCGCCGTCTCACCGGCCTCACGGCCAAGCAACAGCGCGACCTCACCAACGCGGTGAAACGGGCCCGGATCGTGGCGCTGCTGCCCTTCGTGAATCCCGAAGGCTGAGTCTGCCCTGGCCCAGGTCCGCTTCCATCCCGGCGACCTAGTCGGTCTGACGCCCGACCGGGGCGGCGACTGCCAGCCCCGCCTGGCCGTGGTGCAGGCCGTTCAGGCCAGCAGGCTGCAACTGGTGGTCGGGCCAGTGGCGCGCTCCCAGCTTGCACCGCAGCGCGACGTTCAGTTGATCTGCCCCCTGCCGGCCGGTGTCGATCCACCAGCTCGGCTGGGAGTTTTTCCGTGGTCCTTCAGCCGGGAGCAACTCGCGGCGGCCCTGCCGCCGGCACGGGAGCGCGCCACCGCCTGGCTGCTGCTCCAGGACGATCCGGGCGAAGGCCTCGACCTGGCCGCCTGGTGCGACCTCGTGGCCGGCAGCCACACCCCAGCCGAGCTGGCGGCGGCCTGGCTGTGGCTTCACGGCGACCAGCTCTGGTTCCGCCTGCGCCAGCAACGGATCAGCGCCAGGCCCCGCGACGACCTGCTCCAGCTGCGCAAGGCCCGCCACCGCCAGCAGCGCCAGCAACGCCAGGAGCGGGCCTGGCAGGAGATCCTGCGGGCCCGGCAGCCGTTCGACCCCGACCTGCTGGGGGAGCAGCAACGGCTGGAGCTGCAGCTCTTGGAGCAGTGGGCTGGTGGAAACAGTGGCGACCCCCTGCCGCCGGTTTTGCGCCAGGCCCTGCAGGCGGCCCATTGCCAGGCCGAAACCGGGGCGATCCGCCACCTGCTGGTGGATCTCGGTCGCTGGCAGCCCCACCACCTTCCCTCCCTGAGCAGCAGCAGCTGGGACCTGGGCTTCAGCCCCGACCTCGAGGCCGAGGCGGAGCGGCTGCTGGCCGACCACGAAACCCCCCGGCCCGGGGATGATCAGAGGCTCGATCTCTGCGGCCAGCACTGCTTCACGATCGATGACGACGACACCGAGGACATCGACGATGGCCTCGCCCTCGAGCGCCTGCCGGCTGGCGGCGAGCGCCTCTGGATCCACGTGGCCGATCCCGGCCGCCTGGTGCCGGTCGGCTCCCCCCTCGACCTGGAAGCCAGGCGCCGGGGCACCAGCCTCTACCTGGCGCGGGGCACCCTGCCGATGTTTCCGCTCCAGCTCAGCACCGGGCCCTTCAGCCTGCGGGCCGGCCGCCGCTGTGCGGCCTGGAGTGTGTGGGTGGAGCTCGATTCCGGCGGCGCGGTGGCGGCCAGCGGCGTGGAGCGCAGCTGGGTGCGTCCGGCTTACCGCCTCTCCTACGCCGATGCCGATGAGCTGATCGAGCTGGCCCCGCCCGAAGAGCCGGACCCGGCAGCCCTGCATGCCCTGTTGCAACGCCGCCGCCGCTGGCGCCTGGCCAGGGGAGCTCTGCTGCTCGACCAACCGGAGGGGAGGATCCGCGAGGCCGGCGGCGAGCCCCGGCTGGAGATCAGCGATCCCGGGGCGGCCCGGCTGATGGTGGCCGAGGCGATGATTCTGGCCGGGGCCGTGGTGGCCGAGCTGGGCCGCGAGCAGGAGCTGGCCCTGCCCTACCGCAGCCAGCTGCCCGCGGAGCTGCCTCCGGCGGCCGAGCTCGATGGCCTGCCCGCCGGACCGGTGCGCCATGCCGCGATCAAGCGCTGCCTGAGCCGCGGCATCAGCGGTAGCCAGCCCGCGCCCCATTTCAGTCTGGGACTGCCGGCCTATGTGCAGGCCACCTCGCCGATCCGCCGCTACGCCGATCTGGTGGTGCAGCGCCAGTTGCTGGCTCTGGGGGAGGGCCAGACGCCCCTCAGCGGCGATCAGTTGCTGGAGCTGTTGGCGGAGCTGGAATCGCCCTTGCGCCAGGCGGCGCAGATCAGCCGGGACGACCAGCGCCACTGGCAGCAGGTGTGGTTCGATGCCCACCGCGGCCAGGCCTGGCGGGCGCAGTTTCTGCGCTGGCTGCGGCCCCAAGACCGCCTGGGCCTGGTGCATGCGGAGGAGCTGGCGATGGACCTGGCGGCCGAGTGTCCGCCCGGCAGCGAACCTGGGGACCCGTTGATGCTGCGCGTCCACCAGGTGGACCCCCTGCGCGATCTGCTGCGCCTGACTGCCAGCCGTTGAGCCCCCTGGTATGGGGGAGCGCTCTCAGCCGGCAAGGCGCGAGACCCGCAGCCAGGGCCCCCAGGGGTTGGTCGATCCCACCAGCCTCACCTCACCAGCACCAGCACCGGCCTGGGCCAGCCAGTGGTGCAGGGCTGGCTCCAGCGTGATCAGCGGCCAGCCGCCCTCCGGCGCCCCGACCACACCGGTGAGCAGGTAACGCCCTGGGCTCGGACTCTGCAGCTGCCCCTGCCAGAGCTGCTCCCCCGGCTCGCGGGGGGCCTGCTCGGGCCCCAGATCGGCTTCCAGATCACCAGCCTGTTTGCGGCTGAGTTGCAACTGGCCCTGGGCATCCAGCAGGCCGGGATCGGCCAGCACGGCCTGCTGGCGCTGTCGCCAGGCCGGGTGGTGCCAGGGCGTGTCCCACAGGGGGAGTGGCCCGGCCGGGGCCTGGGGATCCTCGATCAGGGCCCGTTGCAGAGCTGCCACCGGCAGCTCTGCGGGCTGGCAGCCGCGCTGCAGGCAGAGCGCGGCTGCCAGCCCGGCCGCCTGGCCGAGGTTGAAAATCTGCGGCTGCAGGCGGGTGGCGCCGTTAGCCATGTGGCTCACGCTGAAGCCCTTTTCCGCGGCCAGCAGGTTCTCGGTGTCGGCACTCACCAGGGCTCCGTAGGGAATGGTGAACGGCGTGCCGCTCCAGCGCCCGCCCCAGGGGCAGCTCTTGGGGGCCAGGGGCCAGTCGGGACCGGGGTAGTGATGGTCGTTGGCGTAGTTACCCACCACCAGGCCGTCCAACTGGCCGTTGCGACTGGGCAGGGCGGCGATCGAGGCCCCAGGTCCCTGGGGAAGCAGCTGCTGCTCGATCAGGGTGCTCAACCCCACCAAACGCCGCCCCTCACGCCAGTAGGGCATCAGTGCCAGTGGGGACTCACCGGAGAGGGTGCTGGCGGCAGCGGCGGCTTCAGGGAACAGACCCTCCAGTTGCAGCACGCCGTCACTGGCAGCCGCCAGGGCCCGGCCGAACTGCAGGCTGTGCTCACGCATCTCAGTGAACAGCTCGGCCTCGACCGCAGGGTCGTCGTCGAAGGCCCGCTCCAGCCCCCGGTGCCAGTCGTTGCCATGCAGCGGCCAGTTGAGCATCACCCGGTCGTTGGGGAGGCGGCCGTAGCTGAGGGTGCGCTCCAGGCCGAAGCTGGCGGCGGCCTGGCTGAAGGGCTCCGGCAGCGGCCCACCGGGAGCCGGGCAGGTCCGATCGGGTCGCAGCCTGCCGATGGCCACCCAGGTGGGTGACTGCAGTGGCTGCTGCTGAAAGAACGGTTCGTCGGCCAGCCGTTGCGCCTCGGGAGCGCTGGGCTCCTGCCACTGCTCCCGCGGCTCCCAGCCAAGCCGGTAGGCGGCGCCGCTGAGGCCGATGAGCTCGCCGCGGTCGCTGCCGTCGATGGCGATTCCGGGAACCACCAGTTCGACTGTTGTGCAGGCAGGGTCCGCGCCAGCGCGCTCCACCTCCAGACCCGTGATCCGCTGGCCCTGGCGCCGCACGCCCCGCAGGCGGCAACCACTCCACCACTGGAGATCGCCGGCTTCAGCCAGCCAACGCCGCAGAATCGCCTCTGCTGTGGCCGGCTGATAGCCGAAGCAGCTCACCCAGTTGTGGTCGAGACCTGTGGGTTCACGGCGAGCCAGCTCCCGCAGGAAGGATCCCCACAGCCCCGTCTGCCAGGGGCTGAGCTCGTTGCCGTCCGGGCAGCACACCCCGGCAGCGCTCACCATGCCCCCCAGCCAGGGGCCCGGGGTGAGCAGCAGGGTGGTGGCGCCACTGCGGGCGGCCTGCAGGGCGGCAGCCACGCCGCCGGTGCCTCCTCCCCACACCACAACCGGAACCTGGTGCTCGTGCATGGAGGGAAAGACAGAAGGTGATGGGTAGGATCCGCTCAGAGCGTCGGAGAGCATCCGAGCCAACAGGCCAGAGCAGCGCTGGCCACGAGCTGCGATCGAGCGGCCGCGCGCATTGCCAGGCCATCGAACGCCGCATGTCCTACACCCTCACCACGCCGCTCTATTACGTCAACGACCGGGCCCACCTCGGCAGCACATACACCACGCTCGCCTGCGACGCCATTGCCCGCTACCAACGGCTCTGCGGGGAGCGGGTGACCTTCATCACCGGCTGCGATGAGCACGGCCAGAAGATCCAGCGCACCGCCGAGGCGGCCGGCCTTACGCCCCAGGATCACTGTGATCGGGTGAGCGAGGGCTACCGGGAGCTTTGGCGGCGCTGGCAGATCAGCAACAACCGCTTCATCCGCACCACCGCGCCCCGCCACCGCGAGCTGGTGGAGCAGTTCTTCGCCCGGGTGGAGGCCAGTGGTGACGTTCTGGAAGGTCGCCAGCAGGGTTGGTACTGCGTGGCCTGTGAGGAGTTCAAGGACGATCCCCACGAGGCCCAGGACCCGGAGTGCCCGATCCACCGCAAGCCGCTGGAATGGCGCGATGAGGTGAACCTGTTCTTCCGCCTCTCCCGCTTCCAGAGCCAGATCGAGGAGCTGATCCGCAGGCCGGGCTTCATTGCCCCCGCCAGCCGCCAGAAGGAAGTGGAGAACTTCGTGGCCCAGGGGCTTCGCGATTTCTCGATTTCGCGGGTTGATCTGCCCTGGGGCATTCCCGTGCCCGGCCATCCCGGGCACACCTTCTATGTGTGGTTCGATGCGCTGCTGGGGTACCTGAGTGCGCTCCTGCAGAGCGATCCAACCGCTGCCGCTGGATCGGTGGATGGGGAGGAGGGACCTGTGGATCTCGATCAGGTGCTGCAACGGGGCTGGCCCGCCCAGCTGCACGTGATCGGCAAGGACATCCTGCGCTTCCATGCCGTGTATTGGCCCGCGATGCTGCTCTCGGCCGGCCTGCCCCTGCCGGAGCGGGTGTTCGGCCATGGCTTTCTCACCCGCGAGGGCCAGAAGATGGGCAAGTCCCTGGGCAACGTGCTCGACCCGGAGGTGCTGCTGGAGCGCTGCGGCCGGGATGCCGTGCGCTGGTACCTGCTGCGCGACATTCCCTTCGGCGAGGACGGCGACTTCCAGCAGCAGCGCTTCAGCGACCTGGTGAACAACGACCTGGCCAACACGATCGGCAACCTGCTCAACCGCACCAGCACGATGGCCCGCAAGTGGTTCGCTGAAGCCGTGCCGCCTGCCGGCGACGCTGCCACCTCCAGCCATGCCCTGGCCCAGGCAGGCTCCCAGGCGGTGGAGCAATTCCGCCAGTCCATGAATCGCCTGGAGTTCCGGCCTGCCGCCGAGGCGATCCTGCAGCTAGCCATTGCCGCCAACGGCTATCTCAATGAGCGGGCCCCCTGGTCGGCGATGAAGCAACCCGGCCAGGAGGAGCAGGTGGGCCAGGACCTCTATGCGGTGCTGGAGGCCAGCCGGCTGGCGGCCGTGCTGCTGGCTCCCCTGCTGCCCGACCTCTCGGGCCGCATGCTCGAGCAGCTCGGCCTGCAACCCTTCGAATCGTCCAAACCCTCCCCGCAGACTGGGGGATGGCTGGACGCCCTCAGCTGGGGCGGCCTTGAGGCCGGACAAACCCTGCCCCAACCCCAGCCTGTGATGCAGAGACTCGAGCTCAACGGTCCGCTGTGAACTGCGGAGGGTCCTGGATCGCTTCTCTGTTGCTCCTGGGCAGCGGGCTGGGGGTGGCGAGCTGTCGCCCCCAGGCCATTGAGGAAGACAGCCCGACACCCTTCGTCTTCCGGGAACTGAACCTGCGCCAGCAGGACGCCCAGGGGCGGCCGCTTTGGGAGATCAGCAGCCCAGAAACCCGCTACGACCTCAGCCGCCGGATTGCCCAGGCCCGCCAGCTCACGGGCATCCTCTACCGCAACGGCCAGCCCCTGTACAGGCTCACCGCCAGCACGGCGGTCGTGGTGAACGATGGCGAGGTGGTGCAGCTGGAGGGGCCCACCCGCCTGCAGCGCCTCGATCCCAAGCAACCGGCGGAACTGACGGCCCTGCGGGTGCGCTGGTACCCCTCCCAGCAGCGGATGGAGCTCGACCGCTCCCCCAGGCTGGTGCAGGGCGACCTGCAGCTCAGCGCAGGACTGGCACGCTTTCTGATCAAGGAGGAGCGGCTGGAGTTGCGCCAAAGCCCCCTCCTGCAACGTCGCGGCCCCGAGCCGATCCGCCTGGGGCTGGGTCCCCTCGACTGGCAGGCGGAGAGCGGGGCCCTTTCAGCCAGGGGGCCCGTTCGCGGCGAACGCCGGCTGGGGGACGGCTCGCTGCAGCGGATCACGGCCTCGGCCCTCAGCGGCAACAGCCTCAGCCAGACCCTCGATCTCCAGGCTCCCGTGCGACTCGAGGAACCTGGCCGCCAGGCCTGGCTGCAAGCAGGCCCCACCCGGTTGGAGCTGTCGAGCCGCACCGCCAGCAGCCAGGCTCCGTTCCAGGGGCGCTACGGCAAAACCCAGCTCAGCGGGAACGGCTTCCAGCTCAATCTGCCCGCCCACACGGTGGCGGTGCGGGCAGCCTGCCTCTTGCGCCAGCCTGGGGAGCAGCTCCAGGCTGACAGCTGCCAGTGGAACTGGCGGAGCGGTGAGGCCAGCGCAGCGGGGCAGGTGGTGCTGCGCAGACAGGCCAACGGCCAGGTGTCGCGCGCTGAGCAGCTGCGGGGACGGATCGGCGACGACGGTTTTGCCGAATTCAGCTCACCGGCGGGAGGACGGGTGCTCACCCAGCTGAATCTGCCTCCTGGCGCGGCTCGCCGGGGCCCAGCTCCGTCCCGGCGTCCAGCCCAGCAGCAGGGTTCCCGAACTCCGGTATTTCAGCTGTGAGCCGCTGGGCCCAGCCCTCCACCCACACCAGATCACTGCGACTGAAGCACCGCGCTGACCAGCCGCCGAGCAGCACCAGTCCCTGGTCGGCGATGGGTTGGATCAGCACGGCAGGCAGGCCCGGCAGCAGGCTGTCGAATTCAGCGCGCCCGGGATAGAGGGCCAGGTTCACCAGGGAGATCGCCTGGCCCCGCTCCAGTGCCCGGGCGCAGATCGGCCCAGGGATGAAGGGGATGGACCCCAGCAACCCGCGGCGCAACAGCACCTCACCGCGCCACATCACCAGCACCACTGCCGCGGGAGAGGCCGTGAGCAGCATCTGGCTGCCCCAGCCCAGGTCCTGCAGCAGCTGGCGGGGCAGTCCAGGGGCGAGCTCCAGGCCCTCGTCCCCCTGCAGGTCGACGCGCTCGGCCGCTTCCGGCACCGCCCGGGTCCAGAGCACGGCCACCACCATCAACCCCACGGCGAACAGAGCCGCCAGCACGCTGGCTCGCACCAGGGGTGGCTCGGGCAGTGGCGCAGTGAGCTGGTTGAACACCACCAGCAGCAAGCCGACGGCGCCGGTGCCCAGACTGACCCTGGCTGGCAACGGAAGGGCCATGGAGAGGCGACAGCGGCAACCATTGGCGGCAAACTAGTGCCTGTCAGGCCTGATCCCGGTGCACGTGCCCTGCCAGAACGCCGCCGCCCCATCCCCCATCCACCCCCTGCAGGAGAACCGCTTGCTAGGGAACCGGCTGCTGGAGATCTGCCTGTTGGTGCTGCTGCTGGTGCTGCCCGCGGCGCCGGCCCTGGCCGTTTCAGCCACGGCCTTCAGCGAGACCCTTCCCCAGGAGAGGGTGCTGGATGAGGCGGGGGTGCTCAGCCGCGCCGCCAGTGCGGATGTGGCCCGCCAGCTGGATGTGCTCACGGCGGAGCGGGTGGATGCCCGCCTGATCACCCTCAAACAGCTCGACTATGGCCTCAGCCTCAACCAGCTCGGTGACGCCCTGCTGCAGCGCTGGCAGCCCAGTGGGGATGCCAATGGCCTGTTGCTGTTTCTGATTGACGCCCAGACCAACACCTCCGCCATCGTGGCCTCCCCCTCGCTATCGGGCCAGCTCAGTGCCGACCTCTTGCGCAGCACGGCCCGCTTCACCATGACCACGCCGATTCGCGATGGGGCCCGCTTCCGCCAGGCCAGCCTTGACGGCATTCAGCGGATCAGCACGGTGCTGCAGGGAGGTGAAGACTCTGGCGTGCCCCAGGCCGCCGAAGTGATCAGCCCCGCCAGCAACGTCCCCAGCCGCGAGCAGACCGAGTCGAGCAATGCCTTCACCTGGGTTGTGGTGCTGCTGGTTGTGGGCACGGTGGTGCCGATGGCCACCTGGTGGGTGTTCTCCCGCTGATCGGTTATGGGATTGCAGAACTGGATCGGAACCTTCGGCAAGTCCCCGGGGCTCCAGATCAGCCAGGACCTGGAGAGGGCGTACGAAGCTGCCCTGCTGATCCAGAGCATTGAGCTGGAGCACTACAACGACAGGCCGGTGCGCCCCGAGGTGAATCTTGGCCTCCCCCGCTCGGCCCAGGCCCAGTTGCTGCGCCGCTTTCAGGCTGCCCTGGAGGTCTGTCGCCAATGTCTGGTGACGCTTGAGGCCAATCGCGCCCAGCTGGCAGGCCAGGAACTGCGCCAGCTGCAATTGGTGGAGGCGGTGGTGTCCCGCTACGACCGACCCGGCCGCAAACCGCTACCCGCCATCAGCCGAACGCCGGAGGTGCTGCCTCGCAGCCTGATCGGCGTGGTGGATCAGGTCAGGCGCCAGCTCGATCCTGAGGCAGAAGCGGATGCGCTCGCAGGTTTCCGCCGCCGGCGCGATTCCACCTTGGTGTCCCTGCGCATCCTGCTGCTGCTGATCCTCGTGCCCCTGCTGGTTCAGCAGATCAGTCGAACCTACGTGATGGGACCGCTGGTTGATCACTATGCCCCGGTGAGCGCCTTCATCAGCTACCCCAAGCCCCACCTCGAGGAAAAGGCCGTGGAAAAGCTGAGGGTGTTCAAGGCCGAAATGGAATTCGCCGCCCTGTTGGACGGCAAACCACTGCCCAGCCCTGAAGAACTGCAACTGCAACTGGCTGATCGAGCCAGGGAACTCAAACAGGAAGCAGATGGCGAAAGCACGGAAGCCATCAAGAATGTGCTGGCCGACATTGCCGCCTTTGCAGCCTTTGTACTTGTCTGCATCCTTGGAAAGCGTGACATCCAGGTGCTGCGCGGGTTTATTGATGAGCTGGTGTATGGCCTGAGCGACAGCGCCAAGGCTTTTGCCATTATTCTCTTTACCGATATCTTTGTTGGTTTTCATAGCCCGGAGGGCTGGACCGTATTGCTGGATGGCGTCGCCAATCATCTCGGCTTGCCAGCCCGGGAAAATTTCATCATGTTGTTCATTGCCACCTTCCCCGTGGTGCTCGCAACCATCTTCAAATACTGGATATTCCGCTACCTTAACCGTGTATCTCCCTCCTCTGTTGCGACTCTGCGCAACATGAATGGTGGTGGCTGAGCAGCTGTCAGCCATGGCCCTTGAACTGATCACGGGTCCCGCCCGGTGCGGCAAGAGTCGCTGGGCGGAGCAGCGAGCCGCCCGTTGCGCTGGCCGCGTGCATTACCTGGCCACCGGCCCCCTGTTGCCCGATGACCCCGACTGGCAGGAACGGCTCCGCCTCCATCGCCTGCGCCGCCCCGTCGACTGGATATGTGAGGACGTGGGCCTGGCGTTGCCGGCCGCGCTCGACAGGCTCGCTGCCGGGGACATCGCTTTGGTGGATTCGCTCGGCACCTGGGTGAGTGCCGGCCTTGATCTCGATGGCCCCGACTGGCTCCGGCACACCGAGAGGTTGCTCTGCAGCCTGAGACGCTGCCCAGGCAAGGTGCTGCTGGTGAGTGAACAGGTGGGTTGGGGTGTGGTGCCGCCCACGGCGATCGGCGGACTGTTCCGCGACCGCCTCGGCAGCCTGGAAGACCGAATCACCCCCCACTGCCAGCATGTCTGGCTGGTGGTGGCCGGCCGGGCCCTCGACCTGCTGCCGATCACTGACCCCGTCCCGCCCGAGTAGCCATGCCTCGCGTGGTGCTGTACCAACCACAGATTCCACCCAATACCGGCAATGTGGCCCGCAGCTGTGCAGCCACAGGGCAGGAACTGCACCTGGTGGCACCCCTCGGTTTTGAGATCAGCGACCGGCAGGTGCGGCGCGCCGGTCTCGACTACTGGCCCTACGTCCCCTTGCACCACCACCGCGATTGGGGGGCCTTTCAACAGCAGCGGCAAGGCCGGGGCGGCCGTCTGGTGGGGCTGAGCGCCCTCAGCGATGGCCCGTACACCGCCTACACCTTCAGCCAGGACGACTGGCTCCTGTTCGGGCGGGAAACCGATGGCTTGCCCGCAGACGTTCAGGCTGAGTGCGATGCCCTGCTCACCATTCCCATGGCCCGGCCCCGCACCCATCCCGGCGGAGGAGTGCGCAGCCTGAATCTGGCCTCAGCTGTGGCCATCGTGCTGTTCGAAGCGCTGCGCCAACTGGATTCAGGCCAGTCCTGATCGCCCTGGGCACACCAGCAATGGTGCCCGTTGCGCTTGCTCCCCCATGGACAGTCCGCTACTGTCTGCGCGGCACGGGGATATTTGCTTCTCCACCGGGCTCTGATCTTTGGGGACAGTGAATGACAGCACCGAAGCAGACAGCAGAACAGCCGAGAGCAGACAAGCCTTGGTTCTTCAACCGGCGTTCACTCTCGTTCGGGGTTTTGCTGGCACTTCCGGTTGCCGTCGCTATCCCAGCTGTGGGTTTCTCACGTGGAGGTGATGCCCAGGAGCAGGCAACCCTCGACGATCAGCTGCTGGCCGCGTCCTTTCCTGCCTCCGACCGTCTCTGGGTGCAGACCCGCCAACCCGTTGCCTTGAGCGAGATCTCCCGGCAGCTGCGGGTTGCCCCCTCCACCATGGCTGGCCTGAACGGGGTGGACCCGGATCACCGTTTCCGCCGGGGCGATTGGCTCGTGGTTCCAGCTGAGCAGCGCCGGGTCGCCGGCCAGTTGGCTGCCCTGGACACCCGCGACGCCCGTCGTAGCCCCCCCGCTCCCCAGGCTCCGCCGCCAGTCCCCACCAAGGGCGTTGTGCGACTCGGCGACACCCTGTTCAAGATCGCTCAGCGCTACGGCACGAGCATGCAGGAGATCCTGCGCCTCAACCCCGGGCTGGACACGGCCAGGCTGGTGGCAGGCACCGAAATCCAGTTGGTTCAGGCGGCCCCGCGCCCTCGGGTGATCCTGGGTCTGCGTCCCTCCACCAGTGGCGGCCTGAGCTGGCCAGATGCACCGCAGGTCGCACCGAACGGCGGTCAGCCGTTCGACAAACGCCACGCCAGCACCTGGATATGGCCCACCAAGGGCGTATTCACCTCAGGCTATGGCTGGCGTTGGGGACGCATGCACCGCGGCATCGACATGGCCAACAATGTGGGCACACCCATCCAGGCTGCCCGTACCGGCACGGTGGTGTTCTCCGGTTGGCATGACGGAGGCTATGGCTATCTGGTGACCCTCCAGCATTCCGACGGCAGCCGTTCGCTCTACGCCCACAACAGCCGTCTGATGGTGAGCAATGGCCAGGAGGTTCGCCAAGGCACCGTGATCGCCCTGATGGGCAGCACGGGCCGCAGCACAGGGCCTCACCTGCATTTTGAGATCCATCCAGCTGGAGCTGGGGCAGTGGATCCCCTCACGGTGTTGCCACCCCGCGCCTGATAAGATTCGGGTATCACGGCTCGGTAGCTCAGCTGGTTAGAGCGTGGGATTCATAACCCCAAGGTCGGGAGTTCAAGTCTCCCCCGAGCCATTTTGTTTGCGTGCTGGACGGCAATGTTCAGCATTCATTGTTTTAAACGTGATCATCTAAATACCGAATTCAGCCTGTAATAGATGATTAAACTCCTGGAAAGGCACGTTTGTTTTACTCCCTGGCTGTGCACGGCTCGCCAACTCGGATACTGTTGCCCGCCGGGAATCGGCAATCAGTCATCGCTCATGCGTCGGGCGTTGAGCCTGCTCCAGTGACCCTGGCCTGGGCAGGGGTGAACAGGAACACCTCCTCGGCAATGCGGTGAGCAGCACCACCCATGGCCTCCAGACCACCGCAGACAAAGTCGATCAGGCGCTGACCCGACGCATCCTCCAGCCAGCTGGAGTTCACCACCACACTCGCGTTCTCACGCACGGCCTGCAGCACCGTGGCTCCGTCCTTGAGTTGGCGCGGCGTGATCACCAGCACGGAGTTGCTGCATGTAGGCCACGCTGCCTTGGGGAGCGTGGAGCGCTCAATGCGGGGAGGTGCTGAAGGTGTCTGCATCTCCACACCTTGAACGGCCAGTTGCCTGGGCTGTGGGGACCTTCAGACGTTCTTCGGCTTTGAGCTGGCCGGGCTCAGCATTTCGTCATGGAGCCCGGCCGGCTCAAGGCCGGCATTGCACCAGCCGATCAGGCGGCCAGGGGTGCGGAATCGACCAGCGACGGGGCCAGGTGCAGGCCGGGGGAACCCTGGGGAACGCGAATCATCTCGGCGGAGCGGAAACGCGAGATCAGGCGGGTGGTGGTGACCCTGGTGGTGCCGATCAGCTCCCCGATCCGTTCGTGGGTCAGGCGGAAGGGCAGGTCGCACCACTCGCCACAGCGCCGGCCCAAGCGAGTCACGAGCAGCCCAAGCAAGGCATGGAGCCGCTGCTCGGCCGAGCCGAGGTGACGAATGCGCAGGAGCTGCAGGGTCCACTCGTTCACGGCGTCATAGCCATGGCCGTCCACACCTTCGGCGTGATTGCGAAAACAGAGCGGGGTGAGGGCCTCGACGCAGACCCCCTCACTGCAGAGGCGATCGGTGCGCAGCTGGTCGCCGGCCTGAAGGAAGGCGAGGGTCATGCCCTCGGTCTCCTCGCAGGGGCAGTAAACCCTGGCCACGCCCTCCAGCACTTCGATCGTGCCGCTACCCACCCGCAGGGATCGGTCGATCAACACGGTCTGACCGGCCGGGACACGCACCGCGGCCACGGCCCCATCAGGAAGGAAACGAAATCCCATCGCGGGCAACCAGCTTGTTGCGAATGAATCGCATTCTAAACGCCGCTCGGCGCTTTTGCAAGCGATTCTCAGTAGCAGTGGCTGGGCGGGGGTGGATTGCAGGCTCGTTCCGGGCTGCAGGTGAGTAGCTCCTGCTCCCAGGTCAGCCAGCCGTGGATCGGCTGCGGGCGGCTCGGGCCTCCATGGCCCGGATCAGACCCTTGCTGCGATTCACATCGCCGATACGCTCCCCCTCCCCCGGACGCACCAGGGGCTTATCACGCAGTTCAGTGCGCAACTGGCTGAGCAGGCGAAAGTGGCTCGTGCTGTTGTATTTGCGCAGCACACCAGGCTCCCAGGCCATCGCAATCCGTTCCGTTTCCAGCAGCCTATGGCGGAGAGGACCCGGGTCCGTGGTAAAGTCTTGAAACAACTGGTAGTCGTTTCGAGTTCATACTTCTCGGAGTTACGACGTTGGCATCCCCAGCGCGGTTCAAGCCAAGTCTTGCACCGGCGTCATGACCCACCAGTTCGAAAAAACCCCGTACCCCTCTCGAGCATGTCCCGCCTCGTCGGTCTTCAGGCCCCTGATTTCACCGCCACCGCCGTGGTGGACCAGGAATTTCAGACGGTTTCCCTGAGCCAGTACCGCGGCAAGTACGTGGTGCTGTTCTTCTATCCGCTCGACTTCACCTTCGTGTGCCCCACGGAGATCACCGCCTTCTCCGACCGCATCAGCGAGTTCACCAGCCGGAACTGTGAAGTGCTGGGCGTTTCGGTGGACAGCCAGTTCTCCCACCTGGCCTGGGTGCAGACCGAGCGCAAGAACGGCGGCCTTGGCGACATCGCCTACCCGCTCGTGGCTGATCTCAAGAAAGAGATCGCTCGCGCTTACGAAGTGCTCGACGAGGAGGCTGGCGTCGCTCTGCGTGGCCTGTTCATCATCGATCCCGAGGGCGTGATCATGCAGAGCACGATCAACAACCTGCCCGTGGGCCGCAGCGTCGACGAGACCCTGCGTCTGCTGCAGGCCTTCCAGTACGTGCAGAGCCACCCCGATGAGGTGTGCCCCGCCAACTGGCAGCCCGGCGACAAGACCATGAACCCTGATCCGGTGAAGTCGAAGGACTTCTTCGCGGCCGTGAACTGATCAGTGAACTGAGCAAGGATTGCTCTCACTATTCGTCTACGACCAGTGGGGGGGCAATGCCCCCCTTTTTTTTGGACTTGCCGCGGGGGTGGCGGTCAGCCCCCCAGGGCGGACAACAGCCGGACTCCGTCAATGCCACCGGTGATGGCGTCGCAGGCCCGCTCGGGGTGGGGCATCAGCCCCAGCACGTTGCCGGCCCGGTTGGTGACGCCGGCCACATCGCCCACCGACCCATTCGGGTTGTCGACATAGCGGAGCACGATCTGTCCATTGTCCGCGAGTTGGGCCAGGAGCTCCGCGTCGCACTGGTAGCGGCCCTCACCATGGGCGATCGGCAACTGGATCGTTTCACCATCGCCGTAGTCGTGCAGCCAGCTGCAGTGGCCGGGATTCACCGTCAGCGCAGCTGATTCACACACGAAATGCAACCTGGCGTTGCGGGTGAGGGCACCGGGGAGCAGGCCCATCTCCGTGAGCACCTGAAAACCGTTGCAGATTCCCAGCACCGGCCCACCCCGCTCGGCGAACGCCTTCACCTCCTCAAGCAACGGCGCGAAGCGGGCGATCGCCCCGCAGCGCAGATAGTCGCCGTAGCTGAAGCCGCCAGGAATCACCAGCGCATCCAGGCCCGCCAGATCCCGCTCCTCATGCCAGAGGAAGCGGGTGGGAACATCCAGGCAGCCCTCGAGCGCCCAGCGCACATCCCGGTCGCAGTTGGAGCCGGGGAACACCACCACGCCGATTGTCATGCCTGCTGCACCTCAGCCGACTCCAGGATTTCCAGGGTCCAGTTCTCGATCACCGGATTGGCCAGGAGGCGATCGCTGAGCTGCTCGAGCTGGGCCTCGGCCGTCGCCCGGTCCGGCGCGTCCAGCTCCAGTTCAACGGCCTTGCCGATCCGCAACCGGCGCACACCACTCACGCCGAGGCGAGCCGCGGCAGCTCGGGTTGCCTCCCCGGCGGGATCCAGAACCGACGGTCTCAGGGAGACCAGAACACGCGCTTGGTAGAGGGGCACCTGGGCAGGGGGATTTTTGTTAAATCTTGGCAGGCCACTGGTTCATCGCCCAGCGTGATCGGCAGCTTGAACGCAGCCGCTGTGGCGTCATGCTCGTCCCGCTCCAGCAATCAAGGCCGTATCCCAGAGCCGTTCTGCCCTGTGGCCCTCTGGGGCAAGGGCTCCAGCCAGCCCTGGGGGAGCAGGCATGTCAAGGCCTGATCGCCCTGATGGCTTTCACCCTGTTGGCGCTCAGTTGCGCAGGCCAGCCTTCCTGGGCCAACGGGGCCGATGGGCGTGGTGAGGCATTCAGTGTGCCGCTGCGCTGCCAGGTGAACGGAGGCGCCTGGCACGAATGCCAGATGGTGGTGGACCAGGTGGGCTCCCACTGGCAACTGGTGCTGGGGAACGATCGCTATGGCTTTCAGCATGACGGCCGCGGTCTGGTGCGGATGCGGCGCGGTTCGGGAGCCTGGTCCAGGGTGGAGCCCCGCTGGACAGCTGATGCCTCCCTCTGCTGGGACGGGCTCTGCGCCCAGGGGGCCATCCCGCTCGACTGAGCCCGGCTGGGATCAACCGGGTTGGCTGGAGGGGGTTCGGCTGAGCCCCTCCAGGGCGGCCAGGAGGGGCTGCCGCTGCAGGTTGAATCCCA
Organism: Prochlorococcaceae cyanobacterium; assembly: GCA_040399225.1. Classification (GTDB taxonomy): domain Bacteria; phylum Cyanobacteriota; class Cyanobacteriia; order PCC-6307; family Cyanobiaceae; genus NIES-981. The sequence continues at coordinate 19,117 of JBBASN010000014.1, forward strand.
GCAGCACCAGTTCCAGGCCGGGTGGGCGCGACTCGGCGGCACCGCCGCCAAACCAACTCTCCAGTCGCGGGCCCACAGCCTGGATCTCCAGCGGACGTGCCTTGCCCTGCAGCCAGAGCCTGCCCTTGACGCGAACGAGGTGGTGGTCGCGTATCAGGTGCCGCACCCCCTGCTCCACTGCCTGGCGGTCCAGATCGCCCGTGAGCCGAACCACCTGCGCCTCGATCTCCACATGGCTGTGGTCGTGATGGCTGTGGTCGTGATGGCTCGGGATCTCTGGAGCAGCGCCATGGTCGCCGCCGCCGGTCGACAGGCCGATCACCAGCTGCGGGTCAATCTCGCCACGGACCACAGGCAGCACGGCGGTGCCTGGCCGGATCAGGGGCTGCACGCGCTGGCGAACGGATTCGATCTGGGCATCGCTCACCTGGTCGGCCCGGCTCATCAACACCAGATCGGCGCACTCCAGCTGCTCGGCGAACAGCTCCTCAAGGGCGCTGACGTGGTCGAGACTGGGATCCGCCAGGCGCTGGGCTTCCAGGGCGGCAGGGTCGCCCACCACCGCCCCCTGGGCTAGGGCTTCCGCATCCACCAGCGTGACGACGCCGTTCACCCAGATGCGGCTGCGGATTTCAGGCCACTGGAAAGCGGCCAGCAGCGGCTCCGGCAGGGCCAGACCACTGGTCTCCACCAGGATTCCATCCAGCTGATGCGCCCGTTGCAGCAGGGTCTCCATGGTGGGCAGGAAGTCGTCCTGCACCGTGCAGCAGAGGCAGCCATTGGCCAGTTCCAGCACCCGGCCCTCGATCTCCTCCTCGGGGCAGAAGCCGCAACTGCGCAGCAGATCGCCGTCAATGCCCACCTCGCCGAACTCATTGACCAGCACCGCCAGGCGCCGACCGGAATGGAGCAAGAGATGGCGCAGCAGGGTGGTCTTGCCGGCACCAAGAAACCCTGTGATCACCGTCACCGGCAGCCGCGCGCTGGCGGCAGGCTGGCTGAGCATGTCAGCCCATCTCCGTGGCCAGGGCAAGCACCACAGAGATGCCCAGCAGGCCCAGGGCAAACCATCGGCGACCCGTTCTGCTCAACCGCTCAGCGAGGGGGCGCAGCAGCTGCAGCGCCACGAGGAGCAGCAGGCCCTGGCTGAGCAGCAGTCCCCCGAGATAGCTCACGAGGGGCATGGCGGTCCAGCCCAGAACGGCCTCGCTGAGCACATAGCCATGCAGGGCCATGGCGGGCACCACCAGCACCCCGGGCAGCACGCCGAGGAGCACCCCACCCACCACAGCCAGGGTGGCGGCCACCAGCAGTTCGGCCTGGGGCAGACCGGGCAACACCAGCCCGGCGGCGCTGCCAGCGAGCCCCACGGTGAGCAGCAGGAGCATCCAGCGGCTGCGCTGCTGCAGACCAAGCAGGGACAGCGCCAGCAGGAAGAGGAGGTGATCCGGACCGATCACAGGGTGGGCCAGGCCGCTGAGCAACCCGTTCACCACCGTGGGCTGCAGGCCGGTGATGTCAACGACGTGGTGGGCGTGAGCTGCCTGGCTGAGGGCCGCAAGGCACAAAAGACAACCAGGCACGGCCAGGGCGAGAGCCCTGCCGCGAGCAATTGCTTGAAACATGAAATGCGGTCCGCGCCGAAAGTGAGCTGAACCGGCGGGCGTTCTGACTGGCGTGGCCAGGCCACTCTTCACAGCTGCGGGACAGTGCCGGAATCACACCGGACTTTCCCCGTTGCCTCCGGTGGCTGATCCCCACCGGAACCGGTTGGTCCATCGTATCGGTGGATGCCGTCAGCGGCAGCCGAGGCTGTCGCGGGTGGCCACACCCGTGACCGGATTGCTGCCGGAAGCCCTGGCACAGAGAGCCTTCTGCTCCGGTAGATCCAGCACCGCATCGGTGAAGTCGGCACCGTCGATCAGCGCGTCGCGGAAACGGCTCTGCATCAACATTCCATTGACCAGTCGGGCGTTGCTCAGGTCACTGCCCTGGAAGCGCGTGGCATAGGCCACCACGTCCTCCAGGTTGGCTCCCCGCAGATTGGCTCCCCCCAGATCGGAGCCGTTGAACACGGCCCCGCGCAGATCAGCGTCGCTGAAGTCGTAACCCGCCAGGGCGGCTTTGAGGAATTCGGCCTGCTGCAGGTTGCGGCCATGCATGTCGGGCTGGAGGTCCTGCAGGGCGCGCTGGCCGCGCAGCTCGGGCGCCGTGATCGCCTCGGCCGGGGGTTGCCACACGAACAGGGCCAGCATGGCGATCAGTCCAGCCCAGAGAGAGCGAAGGATCAGGCGGGGCAAGGGGCGGGCCATGGCCGCAGACCTACGTTGGAGTCACAAGTTATGGCAACTATGGCGATGACCCTGCGGGTGGTGGTTCCCCCCCACCCCCTGATCGGGCACTGGCTGAGCGTGCTGCGCGATCGGCAGACGCCACCCTCCGTCTACGTGACCGCCAGCAATGAGCTGGGCCGCTGGCTCACCTACGAAGCCCTGCGCCAGTGGCTCCCCCACCGGGCCGTGGAGGTGGCGACCGAGAGCGGACCCACGCCAGGCCAGGTGGTGGATGCATCCGTGCCGATCCTGGCCTGTGTGCTGGGCACCAGCGCCCTCGGCCTGTGGGACGGGGCGCGGCCCGTACTGCCCAACACCCGGGTCCTCCATCTCGATGCGGTCGATCCCCAGCTGCCCCAGGAGCTGGACAGTCGCAGCGGCGTGCTGATCTTCCTTGCCGAGGTGGCCAGTGGCGCGAGCCTGGAACGGCTGCTCCAGGCGCTGGCGGAGCGGGGTCTGAGCGGTGAGCGGGTGCGGGTGATCTCCACCCTGGTGGCCAACCCGGGGTTGCAGCGGCTGGCGGAACGGTTTCCCGATCTAACCCTGCACACCGCCTGTATCGATGCCGAGGTGGATGCCGGCGGCCGGATCAGGCCGGGCATCGGCTGTGTGCGGGAGCGCCTGTTTGCTGGAACCGCGCTGGAAGCGATCGCCCACCCTGCCTAGGCTCCAGCCAACGACGTGGCAAAGGGGCCCATGGCAGATCGGGATCGGGCGCAGGCGGCTGGCAGTTCGGGCGCCCTGGCCAGTGCCATGGCCGGCGCGGTGATCGGTGCGGCAGGCCTGGCCTGGTGGCTGCTTGCGGAGGCGGAGCGGCGGCGCAGCGGGCTGGGAGTCACGCGCCGTCCCAGGCTCTCCCGCCTGCAGAGAACCGTGGAAGCCAGCGCCAGCGAGGTCAGTGCCCTCAACAACCCGCCCAAGGACCGGGAGCTGCACCAGAAGGTGCAGGAACTGAACCAGGCCATCGAATCAGTGCGCCGGCAACTGGAACAGCTCCAACCCCAGCGTTAGCAGCTGGGCATCGGCGCCTGGGTAGGTTGAAACCTGCGCCTGCCTGCTCGCCCATGCTCCGCTCCGCCGCCATCACCCAGGGGATCCAGCGCTCCCCCAACCGCGCCATGCTGCGGGCTGTGGGCTTCGGCGATGGCGACTTCAGCAAGCCGATCATCGGCATTGCCAACGCCTACAGCACGATCACGCCTTGCAACCTGGGGCTGAACGACCTGGCACGGCGAGCTGAAGAGGCGGCGCACCAGGCCGGGGCCATGCCCCAGATGTTCGGCACGATCACCGTGAGCGACGGCATCTCGATGGGCACCGAGGGGATGAAGTACTCCTTGGTGAGCCGCGAGGTGATCGCCGACTCGATTGAAACCGCCTGCAACGGCCAGAGCATGGACGGGCTGCTCGCCATTGGGGGCTGCGACAAGAACATGCCGGGGGCCATGCTGGCCATGGCCCGCATGAACATCCCCTCGATCTTCGTGTACGGCGGCACGATCAAGCCAGGCAAACTGGGGGCCTGCGATCTCACCGTGGTGAGCGCATTTGAGGCCGTGGGTCAGTACAGCGGCGGCCAGATCGACGCGCAGCAGCTCACGGCCATCGAGAAGAACGCCTGCCCCGGAGCGGGCAGCTGTGGCGGCATGTTCACCGCCAACACCATGAGCGCCGCCTTCGAGGTGCTGGGCCTGAGCCTGCCCTACAGCTCCACCATGGCGGCCGAGGATGGCGAAAAGGCGGACAGCGCCGCCCGCAGCGCCGAGGTGCTGGCCGAAGCGATCGCCAGGAACATCCGCCCCAGCGACCTGCTCACCCGCGAGGCCTTCGAAAACGCCATCAGCGTGATCATGGCCGTGGGCGGCTCCACCAACTCGGTGCTGCACCTGCTGGCGGTGGCCCGCACAGCCGGCGTGGACCTCAGCATCGACGACTTCGAAACGATCCGCCAGCGGGTGCCGGTGATCTGCGACCTCAAGCCCAGCGGCCGCTACGTGACCGTGGATCTGCACCAGGCGGGTGGTATTCCCCAGGTGATGAAGCTCCTGCTCGATGCCGGTCTGCTGCACGGAGACTGCCGCACGATTGAGGGCAAGACCCTGCGCGAGGTGCTCGCCGGTGTGCCCGCCGAGCCCCGCGCCGGCCAGGACGTGATCCGCCCGCTCAGCAACCCGCTCTACGCCAAGGGACACCTGGCAATCCTCAAGGGCAACCTGGCCGAGGAGGGCGCGGTGGCCAAGATCAGCGGGGTGAAGAATCCGGTGATCACCGGCCCTGCCCGGGTGTTCGAAAGCGAGGAGACCTGTCTGGCCGCCATCCTCGCCAAGCAGATCAAGCCGGGCGATGTGGTGGTGGTGCGCCAGGAGGGCCCCGTGGGCGGACCCGGCATGCGCGAAATGCTCAGCCCCACCGCCGCGATCGTGGGCCAGGGGTTGCTGGATTCGGTGGCCCTGATCACCGACGGCCGTTTCTCCGGCGGCTCCTTCGGCCTGGTGGTGGGCCATGTGGCCCCCGAGGCCGCCGTGGGCGGCACCATCGGCCTGGTGCAGGAGGGCGACAGCATCACAGTGGATGCCAACCAGCTGCTGATCCAGCTGAATGTGGACGACGAGGAGATCGCCCGGCGCAGGGCCGCCTGGGTGAAGCCCGAACCCCGCTACCGCACCGGTGTGCTGGGCAAGTACGCCCGGCTGGTGAGTTCCAGCAGCAAGGGAGCGGTGACCGACCAGCTTGAGCTCACCGCCAACCGCTGATCAGCTGAGCAGGGCCCGCAACCGCCGGGCCAGAGCCTCCAGAGGTGCCCCGTCCTGGGGACGCTCACAGCGGCTGCCGCTCTGACCAGCCATCCAGAGGGGATGGCTGCCCTGCCAGAGCATGGGGCGGTCCGCATCGGCAACCCAGGCCAGGGTGAGGTGGAGCTGTTCGCCGCTGGTGTAGATCTCAAGCTCCAGGTCGTGCTCTGCGTAGCGTTCCCCGCCCGGGTCCCGCACCTCCAGCACCAGGGTGCAATCAAAGGGGTGCTCCGGCCCGGCAGCCACGGCCGATGCCTCGGCCAGGCGCACGGCATGGCGCCAGGGCTTGCGGCAGAGATCGGCAGCGGCAGCCACCAGCTGGCAGAGATCGGCCTGGGGGGGCGGATCAGGGATAGGCACGGATGGCGTGCAGGGTGAAGGTGATCGCGCCTGCCCGGAAGCCGGCATTGGGCTGGCCGTCGTCGCCGAAGCGCGAATGGAGCAACTGCAGCCGGTTCACCCGGGCGGCGTCGAAGCGCAGCAGCGGCATGCCAAGGGGCTGGGCGCGCACGGAGGGGCGCAGGCTGCTGAAGGGAATGCGCACCAGGGTGGGGCCCCGGGCATCGGTGTCGAACGCGTGCACCCAGCGCAGGCCGCCGGGTATCAGCTCGGTGAGGCCGGCCAGCCCATCGGCGCAGGCCACGGCGAGCTTGAAGCGGCGGCCATCGCCGCTGATCTCCAGTTCCAGCCCGCTGTAATGGGAGAGATTGAGTGGCGGCGAGATCAGTGGGGAGCGGCAGCTGATGAAGCCGCCCCCCTCGGCAATCAGGTCCCCTTCGAAGACCAACCCAGCTGGCCCGGCCTGACAGCTGCCCGAGCTGCTGCCCCCCATGATGCGGTCGTTGAGTGCATGCCAGCCGCTGAATCCGGCGGCGCTGACCAGGGTGAGCAAGGGATCAGGGGGGCGCTGCCCCATTGTCGGCCAGCACCAGGGCGGGCGTGGATGGCTGCACCAGCCGGGCCGGAGTTCGCTCCGGGGATTCACTGGGGTCAAGCAGGCGGCTGAGGGCCTGGCGCTTGCCCTCGCCGCTCACCAGGAAGATCACCTGGCGGGCGGCCGAGAGCACCGGCGCGGTGAGGGTGATGCGGGCTAGCCCCTTGCCATCGCCAACGGTCACCATGCGCTGCCGCTCACGGGTGGCGGCGGTGCCGGGAAAGAGGGAGGCGGTGTGGCCATCGTCGCCCAGGCCCAGCAGCACCAGGTCCAGCACCGGCGGCTCGCCGCCGCACAACTGGACCAGGGTGGCGGCATAGGCCTCAGCCCCCTGCTGGGGATCGGCGAGCTGGGTAGGCACCGGATGGAGGCAGGCTGCCTGACCTGGCCCGCCGCTCATCAGGGTCTCGCGCACCAGACGGGCATTGCTGGAGGGATCATCAGCAGGCACCCAGCGCTCATCACCGAGCAGCAGGTCCACCCGCTCCCAGGGCAGGTGCTGCTGGCCGAGGTGGCGGTAGGCGGCGGCGGGGGTGGTGCCGCCGGCCAGGGCGATCTGGCAGCGGTCCCGCTGGGCCAGGGCCAGATCAATGGCGGAGGCGATGGTCTCGGCACAGCGGCGGGCCAGGGCCTCACCGGACTCAACCACCACCAGGCGTGGGGCGGGGGGATTCAGGGTCATGGCGGACCTCAATCCAGCCACTCGGTGTGGAAGCTACCCGGCTTGTCCACCCGTTCATAGGTGTGGGAGCCGAAGCAGTCGCGCATGGCCTGCACCAGATTCTGGGGCAGACGGCCGCTGCGGTAGCTGTCGATGTAGTCGAGGGTGCTGGAGAGGCAGGGCACGGGAATCCCCGCCAGGGCGGCACCGGCCACCACCTGGCGCAGGCCGGGCAGGCAGCGGTTGATCTCAGCGGCGAACCAGGGATCGAGGAGCAGGTTGGGCAGGTTCTGGTTGGCGGTATAGGCATTCTGGATGCGCTGCAGCAAACGGGCGCGGATGATGCAGCCCCCCTTCCAGATCTGGCCGATAGCCGCAAAGTCGAGGTTGTAGTTGTGCAGGGCTGAGGCCTCCTGCAGCAGGGCCATCCCCTGGCCATAGCTCACGATGCAGGCGGCGATACAGGCGTCGCGCAGCGGTGCCATGGCATCGGCTGGGGAGCCCAGGTCGAAGCTGTGGGCAGGCGGTGGAGGCAGCACCGCGCCGGCCTCCAGGCGCTGGGAACGCAGCGAGCTGAGCACCCGGGCGTTGAGGGCCGCGTAGATCGTGGGCACCGGCACCCCCATCTCCAGGGCACTCACCACGGTCCACAGACCGGTGCCCTTCTGACCAGCGGAGTCCACGATCGCCTCCACCAGATCGCTGCCCGTCTCGGGGTCCTTGGTGCGCAGACACACCTCGGTGATCTCCACCAGGAAGGAGGCCAGTTCCTCACTCTGGTTCCACTGGGCCAGCACGTCGGCCATCTGGTCGCCGTTCATGCCTGCCACCCGCTTCATCAGGTCGTAGGCCTCAGCCAGGATCTGCTCGATGCCGTACTCAATGCCGTTGTGCACGGTCTTCACGAAATGGCCCGCACCCCCGGGGCCGATGTAGGTGACGCAGGGACCGTCATCCACTTGGGCGGCCATCTTGCGCACCAGGGGCTCAATGGCGTCGTAGGCAGCCTTGGTGCCGCCCGGCATCATGCTGGGGCCCTCCAAGGCGCCCTTGGCGCCGCCGGATACGCCCATGCCGATGTAGCCGAAACTGCGGCTCTCGAGATCGGCAACCCGCCGCTCGGTATCAGCGTAGAGCGAGTTGCCGCCATCGATCAGCAGGTCGCCCTCCTCCAGGAGCGGGGCGATCGAGGCGATCGTGGCGTCCACCGGATCACCGGCCTTCACCATCATCAGGATGCGCCTGGGTCGCTCCAGGGCCGCCACGAAGTCCTCCAGGGTGGCCGCACCCACGATGTCCTTGCCGGCACCGCGACCCGCCAGGAAGGCCTCTGTCTTGGCCCAGGTGCGGTTGTAAACAACACTGGAGAAGCCGTTGCGCTCAGCGTTGAGCACCAGGTTTTCTCCCATGACACCCAGACCGATCAGGCCGAAATGTGCCTTGCCCATGACTGCTTTGGTGTGGCATTCCCCGTCAGTGTGACCAAGCGGGCAGCGCCGAGGCCAGTTCGTTTACAAGCTGGCGGATCTATGTCAGGGAGTCCTGTCCTGGCAGGGCTGAACCAGCCGCATCAGGGCGATCAGATCACGGTGCCGTCGGCGATGGTGCCGTTCTTCACCACCACCACAATGCCGTTGCGAATGTAGAAATTCAGCTCCGGTCGGTCGGCCTCTTCAATCCGATCCTTGTTGATGATGGTGACGTTGCTGCCGATGCGCACGTTTTTGTCGATGATGGCGCCTTTCACCGTGGTGCCCTGGCCGATCCCCATGGGGATGCCCCCCCGCTCACGCAACAGGATCCTCTCTTCAGACGATTCGAAGTAATCGCAACCCATCACCAGGGTGTCCTGAAGAACCACCTCATCTTCCACCCGGCTGCGCACGCCAAGCACACAGTGATGAATGCTGCAGGCCTTCAACAGTGAACCCTCGCCGATGATCGACTCAGTAACCTGGGCATCCTGCAACTTGCTGGGCGGCAGGTAACGCGGCCTTGTGTAAATGGGGAATTTCTCGTCGTAGAAGGAAAAGGGCGGATTCGGCTGCTGGGTGAGTGCCAGGTTGGCTTCATAGAAGGCACCGATGGTTCCGATATCCTCCCAGTAGTCGTTGAAGAGATAGCTCTGCAACCGGTCACCACGTTCCAGGGAGGCCGGGATCAGCTCCTTGCCGAAATCCGTGGCGCTGGGATTGGTGGCCAGCAGGTCGAAGAGGGTGTCGCGGCTGAACACATAGATCCCCATCGAGGCGAGGTGGGGGCGCCGCTGGGCATCTTCAGGCGACAGTCCCAGACACTGGGTATCGACACGCATGGCCTGGAGGGCTTCACCCTTGGGCTTCTCCCGGAATTCCTGGATGCGGCCCTCCCCATCGGTGCGCATCAGGCCGAATGACTCGGCCTGCTCCGGATCCACGGGCAGGGCACCCACCGAGAGCTGGGCGTTGGTGTCGATATGGTGCTGCACGAAGCGGCTGTAATCCATCCGGTAGAGCTGGTCACCGGAGAGAATCAGGTAGTGGTCCACATCCCACTCCTGAAACAGCCACTGATATTTGCGCACAGCATCTGCGGTACCTTCAAACCAGCTGGGGCTGTCCGGCGTCTGCTGCGCTGCCAGCACTTCCACAAAGCCCTGACCGAAACCTGCTGAGAGGTTGTAGCTCATCGTCAGGTGACGATTGAGGGAAGCACTGTTGAACTGGGTCAAGACGTAGATCTTGTTGATCTCCGAGTTGATGCAGTTGCTGATCGGAATATCAATGAGCCTGTATTTGCCAGCAAGGGGAACCGCCGGCTTGGCCCGCATCTTGGTGAGGGGATAGAGCCGAGTGCCTGCCCCGCCGCCCAGGATGATCGCCAGTACTCGCTTCATGCCGCCAGGGTCCATCCATGGGATGGTGCGACCGTAGGGGAGAGCGCTGCCATCAGGCGAGATACGCCAACACGGACGGCACGAACTGTTGCAGACCGGCGTTGCTCATCCATGCTGCTGGGGATCGGCCAAACCAAATAGATCCTCAAGAACGCGCATGGCGGTGTGGCGCTGCTGGCGGGGTTGGGGGGCGCGGATGTTGGTGACCGGGGTGTGCAGAATCTTATTGATGATGCCCTTGGTGAGGGCCTCCACCACCTTGCGCTCCCGGGCGGACAGGTCAGGCCCCATGCGACTGAGTGCTTTCTGCAGTTCCTGTTCGCGGATGTCCTCCAGGTGGCGCCGCAGGCGGTTCACCACTGGCACCGCCTCCAGCCCATCCCACCACTCCAGGAAAAGGCGTGCCTCCTCGGCGAGCATGCCCTCAGCCTCGGCGGCGATTCCGCGGCGGGCTTCCTGGTTGCGGGCCACCACCTCCTGCAGGTCGTCCACATCAAACGACTGCACTCCGCTGAGACCGGCCGCATCCGCCGCAATGTTGCGGGGTACGCCGATATCGATCAACATCAGCGAACTGCGCCGGTTCAACTGGCCCAGACCCGCCGCCGTGATGATCGGTTCATCGGCCGCCGTGCTGGTGAACACCAGCGAGCAGGTGCTCAGACAGTGGTCCAGGTCCTCGAGGGGGCGGCACTGCACCGGCAGGCCAGGACAATCGGCCGCGAGCAGTTCGGCCCTGCTCACGGTGCGGTTGAGCAACACCACGCCCCGGCAACCCTTGGCCTGCAGATGCTGGAGCAGCAGCCTGGCCATGCGTCCGGCACCCACCACCGCCACCTGCTCCTGGTCGAGGGGGACGAGTTCATCGAGGCCGCGGGTCTGACCCACCTTCAGCTGGGCGAGTTCCACGGCGGCAGAGCTGATCGACACGGCGCCGGTGCCCAGGTTGGTCTCGGTGCGCACCCGCTTGCCGGTGCTCACAGCCTGGTTGAGCAGCCGGTTAAGGATGGGACCCACAGACTGGTGCTCCTGGCCCAGCCGCACCATCCGTTTCACCTGGGAGAGAATCTGCCCCTCGCCGAGGACGAGCGAGTCGAGGCCGGCCGCCACCCGCAGAAGGTGAGCGATCGCCTCCTCATGGTGGTAAGTGAACAGGTGGGGTGAGAGTTCGTCCAGGGCCAGGCCGGAATGCTGGCTGAGGAAGGAACCAACGGCATGAATGCCCTGCTCTGGATTGCGGAGCAGGGTGTAAATCTCCAGCCGGTTGCAGGTGCTGAGGATCGAGGCCTCCAGCACCTGGTCATCGTTGCGGAGCAGCTGGAGGGAGTCCTCCATGGTCTGCTCCGGGATGCTGAGCCGCTCCCGGATTTCCACCGGGGCGGTGCGATGGCTCAGTCCGACGACCGCGATGTGCATGGAGAGAACAGGGAGCGTCGATCAGCGCAGAGCGATGCTCTGCGCTCCTTCCTTGATGTGCACGGTGGTGGTGAACCGGGCCGTGTTGTCGAGGGTGCTGATCACCAGGCTGCTGGTGCGGGTGCAGTCCTTCTCGAACTTCACGCCGTCGAACAGCAGGCCGTCGGTGATGCCGGTGGCCGCAAACACCACATTCTCACCGCAGGCGAGCTCTTCTGCCTCGTACACCCGGTCGGGATCGCTGATGCCCATCTCCGCCAGGCGAGCGAGGTTGCCCTCCTTGGTGAGCCCTTCCCACTCGGAGGTCTGGGCCACGGCCGGGTCGTACACCAGCTGACCCTGGAAGTGACCACCCAGGGCGCGCAGGGCAGCGGCGGAGATCACGCCCTCGGGTGCGGCACCAATGCCCATCAGGCAGTGGGTGCCGGTGCCGGCGAAGCCACAGGCGATGGCGGCCTGAACATCACCGTCGGAGATGGGCTGCACGCGGGCGCCCGTGGAGCGGATCTCCTTGATCAGATCCTTGTGGCGGGCCCGGTCCATCACCACGATCACCAGCTCATCCTTGGGCACGCCCAGGCACTGGCTGAGGATCTCGATGTTCTCGGTGGCCGACTTGCGAATGTCCACCTTGCCCTTGGCGGCCGGGGGAGCGGCCAGCTTCTTCATGTAGAAGTCGGGGGCGTTGAACAGGCCGCCGCGGTCGGAGGCGGC